>CAZRNX010000022.1:0-10598 GCA_964601555.1 uncultured Candidatus Saccharibacteria bacterium
TATTATTAGTAAATCATAAAACCACCCCTTCTCCAACTCTCCCCCCTAAAGAGGTGGAGAGGATCATCGCGATGGGTCGGGAACCTCCGCATAGACTTCCGTGCGGGAATTGAAGAGGGCGTTAAAATCTTTTGTTTTCTTTTCGTAGAGAATAATCGCATCCTCAAGCCCTTTTCTGTCGAGCCCTGTGGAAGCGGCGACGGGGTCCGTGGCGGCAGGAGTTTCTTTCTCTATAGTGAAAAAAACATAAGTACAAAAGACGATAGTACCGGCAAGAAGAACGGCAAAGAGCAGTACGATTATATTCCAATCGTGGTATGGATTGAATTCGGCTTTTGATGCGTCGTAGTCGCGGCGTACTGCAAGGATATTTTTTAATTTTGATTTTACTGCTGAAAAATTCATGGCGTGAAAAAAATTTAGAAAACTTTAAGAATTAATGAAGCTTTCAAGCGTTAGTGTAAATGACCCATCCCATACCGGCACAACAAGCGGCTCCCCTGCCGCATCCTCCAAGCTGCTTTTTCGGCGGACGCCCACTTTCTCCAGATGTATTTTGTGCGGAAGTGTTTGGAGAAGTGAAAGAAAGTAAAGCGTGTCTTCAAAGCTCCCTACCGTTGACATTTCAATTCGGAATGACGCCGTCTTTTCCGGCACAGAAACACTTGAAAGAGTAATCTGAAGCCCCGCTCTCTTGGCCGTCGTTTCCAATCTTTCAATGAAAGACACCGCGTCTCCTTTTTTCACAAAATATGAGTCTATCTTTCCGCGCGAGGTACTCGTGTCTTCCAAGGCCTTCTCAAGCAGGGCGCTTTTTTCTTTGTCCGCATCCTCCTTTTCCGAAGCTGCGAGTATCGCCCTTGTATCCTCGGCTTTTTTATTTATAATGCGAAGGAAAAATGCGTCCCCGCCGAGGAGAGCGAGCATGATGAGCGCCGTAATAATGAGGGTTTTATTTTCCGACATTATGGTGTTTTTGTTTTACTTCAATGTTGATGGAAAAACCGAGATTTCTGTCCTTCACGAAATTCGAAATTGGGAGGTCCACGGAAGAGAACATCCCGCTCTCGTTCAAAACATTGACGAAAGAGAGGAGCGATTCGCGCGTGTCGGCAATGCCGGCAAGAATTATCGCAGGCATTTTCTTCTCTCCTTTCTTGTCTGCCGAGGCGGTCTCATTAGAAGACGGCACGCTGTATGAAATCTCTGTGATTTTCGTTCCTGAAGTCTTTTTTGAGAGGATTTCCGCAAAAAGCTCGCGGGGAAGTTCCGCATCTTTTTCTCCGAGAAGAATTTGGGTATTTTTGTTCGCTTTCGTTATTTTCTCTTCAAGAGCGCGTGTTTCTGCACCCAAACCGTCTCCCCCGCCCCCGGCAGCGCCGGACTGAAAAGTGAGCGTCTCATGTTTAGAAAGAACGCCCACATATGATGGAACGAGTCCGAAAATATTTATCATGAAGATAACAGCCGCGCCAGCACAAGCAACGATGGCCGTCCGGAGGCGGTACGCCTTTTGGATTTTTTGTTTTTCTTCAACAGGAAGGAGGTTTATCATGGGATTGTATTTTTATATGCGCTCGTCTAATCTTTCTAGACCAAGAATGGTTCGTAGGGATGGAGGGCGAGGCCGATCGCAGTGGCATATCGAAGCGAGTTCTCACGGCTGATTTCCGGTATATATTCGCTGAACGAAGAGAGGTTGGTCCACGGATTGGCCATTTCAACTTGTTCTCGAAGCCCGGCAGAAAGGTACTCGGGAAGTCCGTACAGCGCGGACTGGGACCCGGCAAGAATTATTCTTTCTATTTCTTCTCCGGACCCCGCTTCTTTTGCGTGGCGGGAATTCCAATACATATGGTGCTTGCGTATTTCTTCCAAAAGTTCTCCAAAAAACTCCCGCAAGACTTCGCTCGCTTCCGGTGAAGGCGCCGTCTCTCCGTAACAAGACGCGAGGATTTTTGAAAGTTCTCCTATAGAAACAGAAAGCTTTTTTTGCAGGCCGGCCGACACCACCTTCGCGCCGAAATCAAGTTCGGATGCAAACCGGACGACGCGGTTCTTCACAACATACACTCCCGTTTTCACGCGCCCCATTTCAATGATCATTGTCGTTTCCATGGCGGTCGGAGGAAGTATTGCCCGAACAAGGGCATCCGCGTCTACTTCAAGCGATAGGAGCGTAAGCCCAGCCCCCGAGAAAGCTTCAATGTATTTGAGTACCGGACTTCGGGGCACAACCGAGACTGCCAGCTTCAAGTGCGGACTATTTTTCTGCCCGGGGATCCCGCCGTCAATAATAGTATAGTCAAAAAAAAGGTCGTTTGGCGCAAGCGGTACATATTGATCAAGCTGAAGTTCTAAACTGGCTCGCAAATCGCGAAAAGGAACCCGCGGAACTTCAATGTCAGCAAGATATGCATGCGCTTCGGAGAGCGATGCGCGGACAAAGCTTATGCCGAAGTCTTTCCGCACCTTGCGAAGAACATCGCAAAAAGTTTCCATGTTTTTTATTTCCCCCTCCGCGATGACGCCTTCCGAAATGGGCCGTTCGCCATGCTTCCCAAGCACAAATCCGCGGCCTTTCGGGATGAGCTCTACGAATCGAAGGGATACCTCCGAAATATCCATGCCGACCGCCGGCATTTCAAGGTATCTCGGCACGGGAAAAAGTTTGTACAGCAAGCTACGGCGCATGTTAAATATTATAACACGGGGATATCAAAGGCGATTTGAAAAGATGTGGGTAAAATTACTTTACCGTACTTCCCGCTGGAATATCTGCGTCCACTTCAAGTAGAGAAAACCTCCCATCCCCTGTGCTCACTGCAAGAATCATGCCCTGCGACTCCAGCCCGCGAATTACACGAGGTTCGAGGTTTGCCGCAAACGCGCATTTCTTCCCCACAAGCGCCTGCGGGTCAGGGAAATGCGCCGCAATGCCGGACACAATCTGCCGCGGCACGACTTCCCCGTTTTCCATATCAACATTCCCCATCATGACAGAGAGTTTAAGTAGCTTATCTGTGTTCTCCACTTTCTTCGCGCTCAAAATCTCCCCAATCTTTATTTCTAATTTTTTAAAGTCGTCGATTGAGATCATATTGTTAATTTATTTTGAGTATAGTGAGTATAACACAAAAAGAAAGAACCCCGCGAGGTACCGGGTACGGGGCTGAGATATGACATGTTTTTATTTTATAGTAAATTAAGAAAAACGAGATGCTTAGGGCTCTTCCGAAAATAACTCCCCCATCTCGCCTCCAAATTTTCCCAATCTCCGACTTTTCTTCCGTCAAAAATCTTTCACTGCAGCTGCTGCTGCACCTCAAGATTTTTTCAGTCAGAAAAAATCGAATCTTGGAAAAATTTGAAACCGAATCTGGAGAAGTTATTTTCGGAAGAGCCCTAAACACCGGCGTGAACCCGGTTAGTCTTGATTCTTCGCCCATAGTTGATACATTTACCTCTTTCGACTTTTTGCCACATGGGCAACTGTGGATTCTCATAATTTTCCTCACCGTTACCTCCTTCTTGCATGGTTGTACTTCTTTTGTGGTATCAATTTTTCTTATTCCTGTCAACCCAACTCTGCAAAATGATCGCCGCGGCGGAGGCGTCGTTGTGGTTCCCCGAGCCGCCGAGTTTTCCTGCCTGCGTGCTCGTCCAAAATTCCGGTTCGAGATGCACGGGAATTTTCGTTGCGTCTTCTAGCTCTTTTTTAAGTTCCAGAATCTTTTTTTGCACCGGATTCTCTTTCCCTGAATAATCCCGCGACTCTCCTATCACTATTTCTCCCACTTCTTTTTCTCGGCAAATTTTTATGATCTCTTGAATCAAATTTTTCGCGCCTGTTTTTGTGTCCTGCCTGTTGCGGGATGAATTCGAAAGAACGACAAGTGGAAATGCAAGCGTTGCACTCTCGTCTGTAAGAGCAAGCCCTACATTTTTCGTGCCGTAATCAATGCCGAGAAGTCTTTTTGCTGGTTTCTTCATTGCGGTATAATTGTAGTATGGAAGTGAGAAAACCGAAAATCGTCTTTATTCACGGCGCATGGGTTACGCCCGGGTGCTGGGACAATTTCATCTCGTTCTTTTCCGTACGCGGATACGAATGCGTCGCGCCGGCATGGCCCGGAAAAGAAGCCCCCATTGCCGAACAGCAGGCGCACCCCAATCCGAGTCTTGCGGGAATGGGTATTCGCGATATTGTGGCGCATTATGAGGAAATAATTCACACGCTTCCAGAGCCGCCGATACTCATCGGACATTCTTTCGGCGGACTTATTACACAGATACTGCTCGGCCGCGGACTTGGCGAGGCCGGCGTGGCTATTAGTCCCGCACCACCAAAGGGCGTGCCCCCATATGCGTACCCCTCGCTCTTTTTCTCCAACGCACATGTTCTTTTGAAGCCATGCGGGTGGCGAAAAATCGTTCGGTGGCCATTCAAGCAATTCGCCCGCACATTCGCCCCTTCTCTCCCGGAAAAAACCCTGCATGAGGTGCATGCAGGATTTATTGTCCCCGAAACGGGGCGCATATTTTTCGAAGCCGCCCTTGCTCCATTCCATTCCGCAACAAAAGTAGACTTCAATAACAAGAGCCGCGCGCCGCTCTTAATCGTCGCGGGAGGCGATGACCTGATCGTTCCGCCGGGACTCAACAGGGCAAATTATTTGAAACAAAAAGCCGGGGGCGCACCGACTGAATACAAAGAATTCCCCGGCAAAGCTCATGCGCTTATCGTCATGGAGGGGTGGGAAGAAATTGCAGAGTACTGTGCAGTCTGGCTAGAAAAGACATTGAAAAAATAAAGCAAAAAAGGTAGAGCCGAGTACCCTCTTGCCCAGGAATGCTCTCCTGCAAAGTTCCGCTCTCTGCCTGATCGGCGCGCAATGGCGATGGCACTCTTGCCTTTCAGAAATCCGATCACCGATGCAACAGCGTATTTGGGCGGTATGGAGATGAGCATATGGACGTGGTCGGACATGAGGTGGCCTTCGTGTATCTGGCATTCCTTCTGTTTGACAAGTTCGTGAAAGATCGGGCCCAGCGCTCTGCGTATCTTGCCGAAGATTACTTTTCTTCTTCTCTTCGGCACGAATACAAGATATACATTGAAAAGCATGTCAAAAAGAGTATACTAGATGAGCAATACAGGGAGGCGTCGCATAGAGGTCTAGTGCACCTGTCTTGAAAACAGGAGTGGGGCAACCCACCGAGCGTTCGAATCGCTCCGCTTCCGCAGAATGACTATGAAGAAGAAGGATTATTTGCACTTCCTCAAAACGTGCAAGGTTTCGCTTGATAAGAAGACGGATTGGACAGGCGAGTATCTGGACAAGAATCTTGGCAAGAACTTTCAGATCATCTGACCGCGCATGCCGCTTTAAGACTATGCAACATATGAAGAGTGGAAGATACACTTTGAAAGATTCTTTCCACATCTCAAGAACGGCATCATCTTGATCGGCTCATCTCTGGGTGGAATATTCCTGGCGAAATATCTCTCCGAACATATATTTCCCAGGAAAATCCTTGCGGTACTTCTCATCTGCACGCCCTTTGATAACACTCTCTCTGGAGAGGACTTGGTTGGCGGTTTCCGAATGACTTGTCACATGGCTCAATACAACGGCGAGTTGGAACCAAGCGCCGAGGCTGAAAAGATGGATTGGTTTGATTATTCGAAAAGGGGCAGTGTTTCGCCGGTGGACCAATTGATTTTTGATGATTTGAAGGCGAAGAATTTAATCGACTAAAATATACCCCCCAGTCTCTCTGCCCCAAAGTCAAAATGACTAGTTTTATGCACATTTTGCATAGATTGATATATATTTGCATAGTTTAAGATTATACTTGCATAGTTTTTATATCCATGATATGCTCTCCTATATATGAAAAACCAAGAAGATTTGTTAACCATTACCCAAGCGGCCGAGCTTTTGGGTGTTTCGCTTGATACTTTGCGCCGTTGGGACAAGAGCGGCAAGTTGATTGCGATCAAAAAAGCGGGTGGCACTCACCGCTATTACCGCGAAAAAGACCTTGAGGTTTTTTCCGTTGATTTGATGCGTTTTGCAAGCGAATGGATTGATGGCGGAACAGAGTTCCCGGGGATTTTCTACTGTCCTACAAGTTCCATTTTTAACGCCAGGCTGACAAAAATGGAACACTTCCTTATGAAGAAGCCGGGCTTTGAAAAAATGTATTCTTTGGTCACGCTCATTGCCGGAGAAATCGGCGATAATTCATTTGCCCACAATATAGGAAAGTGGCCGGATATCCCGGGAATCTTTTTTGGATATGATTTAGAAAAAAGGATTATAGTTTTGGCTGACCGCGGATTGGGTATTCTGGAAACCTTGCGCCAAGTCCGCCCAGAGCTAGGAAGTCATGTTGCCGCGGTAGAAGTCGCCTTTACTGAATTCATTTCGGGCAGAGCTCCGGAAAAGCGAGGAAATGGATTGAAGCTCGTCCGCGAAGTTATCTTGGCCAATCCTATAGATTTATTCTATACCAGCGGCGACGCAGAAGTACGGATGCAAGGGGCAGCCAAGGTCTTTCGCGTTACACGCGGGCCGAATATGGTACGGGGATGTTTGGCAAAAATAGAATTTTAAAAATAATTATATGAAATTACGATTGGAAAAATTTGGAACAACATTGATATCGCGGGAATTGGGGAGTGAGGCATTCAGAGCCTTTGCGCCGACATTGCGCGAACTTCCTAAAAGCGAAGAACTGGAAATAGATTTTTCCGGCGTTTTAACGCTGTCGCCATCGTGGGCGGATGAATTTTTGAGTCCTCTGTTAGATCGGCTCAACGAAAGGTTGGTGCTTGGGCAGAGCGATAACCTTTCCGTACACGCAACTCTAAAAATTCTTCAGGAAGCAAATAGGCGGATGTTTAAAATAAAACCATGAGAAAAATTATCTTGTAGAATTTATTACGCTTGATGGCGTCATGCAGGCGCCCGGTGGTCCAGGAGAAGATACCGCGGGCGGCTTCAAGTACGGCGGGTGGACCGTTCCTTAGGGCTCTTCCGAAAATAACTTCTCCAGATTCGGTTTCAAATTTTTCCAAGATTCGATTTTTTCTGACTGAAAAAATCTTGAGGTGCAGCAGCAGCTGCAGTGAAAGATTTTTGACGGAAGAAAAGTCGGAGATTGGGAAAATTTGGAGGCGAGATGGGGGAGTTATTTTCGGAAGAGCCCTTAACATGTATGGCTTCTCGTACATCAACACCTTCTTTCATTTCTGCTTTCCTCATTTGCGGTTTGGCTGTGGTTTGACCAGCGCCAAAGATCTGACCTTTTGCCACTTTACATACTTATGGTCGGAAATGCAAGGATGCCGAAACTGGAGTATTATTGAAGCATGTGGCATACAAAGATGCTTCCGGAAGCGTTTGAAGAACTCCATACGAGCGAGCGCGGGCTTGGAAATGTTGAGGCGGCGTTGAGGCTCGCGGAATACGGTGCAAATGCGCTCCCGGAAGCACGGCGAGAGCGCGGTTTTGTAATTTTTCTTCGGCAGTTCCAAAGTCCGCTTATTTATGTGCTCCTTGCGGCGGCGGCGATAGTGTTCGTTATAGGAGAAATCGCGGACAGTGTGATCATCCTTACTGTTCTCATCTTCAATGCCATCATAGGAACATTTCAAGAAGGGCGGGCGCAAAATATTCTTCTCGCGCTCAATCGCTTTATTGAAGCAAAGGCGACGGTATTGCGCGAAGAAAAAGAAGTTATTATTCCCGACAACGAAATCGTACCGGGCGATATTATTCTTCTTGAAGAAGGCGAGAAGGTGCCGGCAGACGCGCGGGTTATTCTCTCGCGCGACATGCAAATAGACGAGGCGGCGCTTACGGGCGAGTCCGAACCGGTGCGAAAATTTGAAGACGCGCTCCCGCAAGAAAATATCCCCATTTCCGACCAGAAAAACATGCTCTTCAGGGGCACGAATATATTACGGGGCGGCGGAAAGGCGCTTGTGGTCGCCACAGGAGAAAACACCGAGATTGGAAAGATAGCGAAAGAGGTCGGCATGATCAATACTGAGATTCCCCTGCAAGGAGACATCCGCGCTCTCTCTCAAATGATCATTGCGGCAGTTGGAGCAATAAGCGTCTTTCTGTTTCTTGTGGGGGTACTGCGGGGAATTTCGGCCAAAGACATGTTTGCAACGGTCGTTTCTCTCGCTGTTTCGGTAATTCCCGAAGGTTTGCCGGTTGTCATGACACTTGTTCTTGCAACGGGAGTATGGCGCATGAGCAAGCGCAACGCCCTGGTGAAAAAGATGCACGCAGTCGAGGCGCTTGGACAGGCGCGAATCATCGCCGTAGATAAAACAGGAACGCTTACGAAAAATGAAATGGTCATACAACAAGTTTTTGTAGATGAGAAGTTTTTTCATATCGGCGGGTCAGGATATGAGCCGGCGGCGGAAGTAAGGCTTGGTGAAAATATTATTGATCCCGCGAATCACCCCGAGCTGCTTCTTGTGGGGAAGATCGCGGTATTCTGCGCAAGTGCGCGGGTGATTTATTTGGAAGAAAAAAAGCAGTGGAAGATTATCGGGGATCCGACGGAAGCGGCGATGCTTGTTCTCGCGAAGAAACTCGGCTTTCATAAAGACGACGTGGAGCGCGAGGCGCCGTTTCTCGCAGAGATTCCGTTTAACTACGAACTTAAGTATCACACGACCGTACACCAAGACGGGGAGAAGAAATTTCTTACTGTCGTCGGCGCGCCGGAAGAAGTCCTTGCGCTTTGCGACTCTGTTTGGCGCGGCGGCAAAAGTGAAAAACTTGACCCGCGGGGACAGCAGAGGATTGAAGAAGCGCTCCTTAGTATGTCGAGTGACGGCCTTCGTATCGTAGCACTCTCTCTCGGTCGAGAAATTCCCGAAACGCTTGCCGCCAAAAATCTCGGCAACCTTTCGTTTGTGGGCTATTTTGGAATGCGCGACGGACTGCGCCCCGAAGTATCGGCGGCTGTGGAACAGGTGCACTCTGCGGGGATGCGCGTTGTCATGATTACCGGCGACCACAAAGCGACGGCGCGGGCAATCGCAAAAGAAGCGGGTATTTATCGTGAGGGCGACTCTGTGCTTACCGGGACCGAGATTGACGCTCTTTCTGAAAAAGAATTCATTGAAAAGCTCGCGGGTACGTCTGTATTTGCTCGAGTAACGCCGGAACACAAGCTCCGAATCGTCATGGGGTTTAAGAGCCGTGGGGAAATCATCGCCATGACAGGCGACGGGGTGAACGACGCCCCCTCGCTCGTCGCGGCAGATCTCGGCATCGCGATGGGGAAAATAGGCACGGACGTGGCAAAAGAAGCCTCGGATATAGTGCTTCTTGACGACAACTTCACCACCATCGTCGCCGCAGTGGAAGAAGGCCGCAGTATTTATAAAACTCTGAAGAAAGTTGTCCTCTACCTTTTCTCCACGAGCGCGGGCGAAGTGCTTGCGATAGGCGGCGCAGTTCTCTTGGGGCTTCCCCTGCTCTTGCTTCCCGCGCAGATTATTTGGCTTAACTTCATCACCGATGGTTTCCTCGTCGCGGCACTCGCGCTGGAGCCAAAAGAAAAAGGGTTGCTGCACGGATTTTTTAAGCGGCCGAAAAAGTATTTCCTGGACAAACTTATGGTACAGCGCATATTCATCATGGGAATCCCCATGATGGTCGGCTCACTCCTCCTTTTCCGCGATTATGTTGGCGGGGACTTAATGAAAGCATCCACCATGGCCCTCACCGTGCTTGCCGTGTTCCAATGGTTTAATGCGTGGAATTGCCGCTCTGAAGATAAGTCAGTCTTCTGGACCAATCCATTCTCTAATCTCTATCTTATAGCCGCAACGGTTCTTGTTATTCTCTTCCAACTTTTGGCTATTTACCATCCGGTGCTGCAGAATATTCTTCACACGACTTCGCTTACTTCGGCAGAGTGGCTCATGATCATCCCTGTCGCCTTCTCCGTTGTGATAGTTGAAGAAATACGAAAACTTTTCGCACGAAAGCGGAGTTCTTAAACAGAAAAAAGCAATCCCTCCCACTACGCTTCCAAGTAACTTTTCTCTTCCGCGAGAATCACTTTCCACAATTTCACGTCGTCGGTTAAGAAAGCGAGCTTCTTTTTGCGATAGTTGTCCGACAAGCGTCCGATCCAAATTGGGTCTTCTGTAAAAAGCCGTATCGCCGCCGCAATCTCTGCGTCGCTTGCGCCGTCAAAAAACCACATAAGTTCCTCTTTCTCGTCAAAAGAAAGTTCTGAGTTGAAAACTATTTTTTTAAGTTCGGTGATACTAGCCACAACGGTAAATGTTACGTAGTCGTCCCCTTTAATCTGTTACCAACTTCTTGATGCGCTTTTTGTTCCGACTCTTTTAGCTGTTCCATTTGTTGTTGTGTCAAAACTTGTGCCCAGACTCTTTTTGTGCCGCGAATAAACACTGTCCCGGCGTCTTCTTTGCCTTTTGAAACCTGAATCTCGTCTTCGTTTCTTAAAATATCCGGAAGAGTGAGCATGCGCGTTTCTTGCGCATTTGTCTGCATTTGTTCTAACATAGTCTTGATAGTATATTA
>CAZRNX010000023.1:0-10287 GCA_964601555.1 uncultured Candidatus Saccharibacteria bacterium
TACCCTGTATGGAAACGAGTGGTTGTGGAAAAGTGGTGTTTCGTAATTCAAAGAAAAGCTAAGCATAATTTATTCAAGGTCTTTGTGATTTGCGCTGTGTTAAACCACTGCGCGGATTTTTTAGTAACATTCTGGTGTATGGCATACGATTATTTTCTGCGATAATTCGCATTTCAAAAACGTCACTTTTCTGCTACTGTAGTGAACATCGGGCATCGGGCGTGTGGCGGAATTGGTATACGCGTACGCTTCAGGAGCGTATGGGGCAACCCATGAGAGTTCAAGTCTCTCCACGCCCACAGAAGACTTCCTTGGGGCATTCTGCTATGCTGAAAAAATGAAGGCATCTCAGAGAAAGTTGGAGGGTAGGCATTGTCCAATTCCCCGGGTCTAACTGCGACTTTGATGCGCTTAATTTTTTTCAAAAAGTTCGGCCACGAAGCGGAATTTATTCTAATACCAACCCTGAGAAACTCCTGCCATCAGAACTATCATTTCGGCCATATTTCCAAAGTAGTTTGCCTACGCTTGGTGGTAAGGGTTTAGCGAAAATGGTATTACTTCTTCCCCCCTTCTTTCTTCTTGAACGGTAGCCCCAAGAGCTCTAAGAAACTCTCCGCTTCTTTTTTGTTTTTTGCGGTGGTGACAACGGTGATTGCCATTCCAAAAACGTCTTTCAGGTCTTCGTTGGATGTCTCGGTGAAAATAGTGTGCTCTTTGATGCCGATGGTGACATTGCCGAGCTCATCAATGCCTGTTCGAGAGAGTCCGCGGAAGTCTTTCATGCGCGGAATGGCGACGTTGATGAGTTTGTCGAGAAACTTTTTCATTCGCTCGCCGCGAAGCGTTACCATGACACCCACGGGGTCACCCTGGCGTACCTTAAAAGACGCGATGGACTTCTTCGCGCCACGAAGCGCGGGCTTCTGTCCCGTAATCTTCGCGAGGCGGTCCGTTACGAGATCGTTTCGCTTCGGGTCTTTCGCATTTCCCGTGCCGACAGATACTACTACCTTCACAAGCCGAGGTGCCTGCATGCGATTCTTATAATGAAAAGAATCTTTCATTTTCTTAAAAGCCGTATCTTGTTTTTGTTTGATAGATTGCATATGTATACGAGTTACCAGTCACGAGTGACTTATTATTAGTTACTAGTACTCAATTAATTTAATTCTGACACCCCCATACCACTACTACACTTCAGAAAACATGGGAATTATAGGATGTGATAGGGGGTCAAGATTAAGTTAACGCAGTACTAGAACTCCATGCCGCTTGTTTTGCTCACCCTCACCTTTTTGTCTCCCATTATTTTATACCCCGCCCGTGCGGGCTTCCCAGACTTTGGATCAATGAGGGAAACATTGGATGCGTGAAGCGGCATTGACTTCTCGATGAGCTGTCCTTTTTTCGCGCCTCGGCCTTTGGCCTTCTGGTGCTTCTTCACGATATTCACGCCGTCAAGCAACACCCGATTTTCTTTCGGATACACGTGCAGAACTTTCGCAGTCTTGCCGCGCTCTTTGCCTGAAAGTATTTTCACTGTGTCGCCTTTTTTAATTTTCACGGTTTTATTTTTACGACTACACTACTTCCGGCGCGAGAGAAATTATTTTCTGATACCCCTTCTCCGCAAGCTCGCGAGGAATGGGTCCGAAGACGCGCCCCGCTTTCGGTTCAAGCTTGTCTTTCTCCAGAAGTACGACCGCGTTCTCGTCGAACCGAATATATGAGCCATCCATTCGACGGTATGGCTGCCTCTGACGGACGACAACGGCGCGGTGTACTTCCTTCTTCTTTACGCTCTTGCGCGGCGCGGCGGTCTGTACGGAAAGCACCACCGTCTCGCCCAGTTGCGCATACCGCTTGCGGGAACCGCCGGGTATCTTGAAAACGCGGCCGATAGTGGCGCCCGAGTTGTCTGCAATTTTCACAATGGTTTGGGGCTGAATCATAAATTATATTTTCCCAATCACGCGAAAACTCTTTTCTTTAGAAAGCGGCCTAGTCTCCTCGATTTTTACTCTGTCCCCCATATGGTATTCACCCTTCTCGTCATGCGCTTTATACTTCTTGCTCATTTTCATAAACTTCCCGTATTTCGGGTGCTTCACATATCGCTCCACGAGAACCACGGCTGTTTTCTGCATTTTGTCAGAGACAACGGTGCCCTTAAGTGTTTTAATCGTTTTCTTTTCTTGTTCCATGTTGTATAGAGTAGAAGTAATGTAGCCTATTTCCTTATATTCGTCAACTTACACCCGCTCGACCATCTTAGTCTTTACCGGAAGTTTGGCCCCCGCTTTTCGGAGAGCTTCCTTTGCGACTGCTTCCGTTACGCCGTCAATTTCAAAAATAACGCGGCCAGGTCTAACTTCCACGCAATACCCCGACGGCTCGCCCTTCCCCGACCCCATCGGAACTTCCGCTCCTTTCTGTGTAAACGGTCGGTCGGTGAAAATGCGGATCCACACCTTCCCCGTTTTACCAAGCGCCTTCATAATCGTTTTGCGCGCGGCTTCAAGCTGGTTGCCGCGGATACGGCCGAGTGTTTCCGTTTTAAGCCCATACGCACCGAAAGAGACGCGGAGTCCGCGCGTCTCCACAACAGGCTTGGAGAGATTTCTCCGACCCGTTTGCCACTTTCGATGTTTAACTTTTCTTGGAAAAAGAAGCATGGTGATTATGCGATATTTACACTTGTGTTTTCCTATCTTTTTCAAATACTTCGCCCCTGTATATCCACACCTTAATCCCGATCGTACCGTACGGGAGGAAGGCTCTTTCGCGCGCGAAATCAATATCAGCGCGGAAAGTCTGAAGCGGGATGTTGCCTCGCTTGACCTCTTCCGAACGGCTCATGTCCGCTCCGCCAAGACGCCCGGAAATTCCTATTTTCGCCCCTTTCACATCGCGGTTAGCCATGATCTTTTCTATCATCTGCTTCAAGACGCGCCGGAATGGGAGCCTCTTCTCTAGCCCCTCCGCAACCATTTCGCCCGCTACCTTCGCGTCGCCCTCGGGAAACCGTATTTCCTCAATGTCTATTTTAATGTTTTCCGGAAGAATTATCTTTAGGCGTTTGGCCTCTGTGAGTACATCGTTCTTGAGCTTCGTCGCTCCTTCTCCGCTTCGTCCGATAATCATTCCCGGTCGCGCGCTCTTCAAAAGAATCTTCATTACGCTCGCGTTACGCTCCATTTCAATAGATCCGACGCCGAGTCCCCGCAGGCGTTTCTCCAAGTATTTTCGCAGGAGCGTGTCGGCGCGAAGATTCTCGCGATACTTCTCGTCTGTCGCAAACCAGCGAGACTTCCAATCCCGAAGAATTACCAAACGATGCGCATATGGATGGACGGTGTGGCTCATACTAATTTCTAGTTATTAGTTTCTGGTTTTGGGTGATAGCGTTTTTTTAATTTTACCTTTTTTCGGCAAAACAGTATCGTTTAGTGTAACCGTAACGTGACTTGCTTTCTTTCTAATGGGCGTGGCGCGTCCGCGGGCCCTCGGCATGGAGCGCTTCATGACCATTCCCTTATCCACCGTAATGTTTGCAACCCGCAAATCGCCCTGTCCCGTCCCGAATCGCTCCTTTGCATTCGCCGCCGCGCTCTCAATAAGCTTCGCGAGAGGAGAGGCGCTCCGCTTCGCCGCAAACTGAAGTTCAAGAAGAGCCCGGGGAACGCTTTTCCCCTGCACAAGCCCGGCCACCCGCCTTACTTTGCGAGGAGATTGTCTGTAATTTCTTAATGTGGCTTTTACCTGCTGCATGATTTTTTGTTTCCCCCTCACCTCTTTGAGGGGAGGGTCGAGGTGGGGTGGTTATTTTTTCTTCGTGTCAGCAGCCGTTGACTCTTTCGCCGCTTTCGCCGCCGCAATCTCGGATTCTTTCTGTTTCATCTCGATCTCTTTCTGCATCTTTCCTCCATGGCGGACAAACTTGCGCGTCAGTGAGAATTCGCCGAGCCGATGCCCCACCATATCCTCTGTCACAAGAACCGGGATATGCTCTCGGCCATTGTGCACTCCGAACGTGAAGCCGATCATTTCGGGCGGGATCTGGCACGCGCGCGACCATGTCTTAATCACTCCGGTTTCCGCCGGTTTCTTCCCCTCGATTTTTTTCATAAGCCGCTCATCCACGAACGGCCCTTTCTTTAGCGATCGGGTCATAATAATAAAAGCCCGCTTTACTTAAGAGCGTGCAAAAATTGTATCAAAAAGTCCTTTTGGAGTCAAATTAAAATGCTTTGCCTTGCAGGGCCTTATCTATTCTTTCGGCCGGAGCGTGGGGAAGAGGATCACCTCGCGGATATTCTTCGTGTCCGTGAGAAGCATAGTGAGGCGGTCTATTGAGAGACCCGAGCCTCCGGCCGGCGGCAAGCCATACTCCATCGCTTCAAGATACTCCTCGTCTTTGGGTTGTGCCTCTTCGTCGCCGCCTTTTCGATTCCTTTCTTGCTCTACGAAACGCTCGCGCTGATCAAGCGGATCGTTTAATTCTGAAAATGCATTCGTGAGTTCATGCCCTCCAATGACAAGCTGGAAACGATCTATCATTTCTGGGTTGTTCTCGCGGCGTTTCGCGAGTGGGGAAAACGCGGCGGGATAATCAACAAGAAAAGTTGGTTGGATAATTTTTGGCCTGCAGTGTTTTTTATAGATACCATCAAGAATTTTCGCTCGCGTCTCGCCGGATGCCACTTCTACCCCGAGCCGCTTTGCTTCTTTCACAAGCTCATCGAGGCGGAGAATTTCCACACCCTTAATCCCGGCGTATTTGCTGAAAAGTTGCAAATACGGGGTACGTGTAAACTTTTTACTGAAATCTATTTTTACCCCGTCGTATTCTATTGCTGTTTTTTTGATGGTTTTCTTGACCACTGTTTGAATAATTTTTTCCGTAAATGCCATATATTTTTCTGCATCAGAATACGCCTCATAATATTCCACGGTGGTGAATTCCGGATTGTGCGTAACATCTATCCCCTCGTTCCTAAAGAGACGACCGAGTTCATACACCTTTGGGAAGCCGCCGATCAAGAGCTCCTTGAGATAAAGTTCCGGCGCGATGCGAAGGTAGAGGTCAATGTTAAGAGCGTTGTGATGCGTTTTGAACGGCTTGGCCGACGCACCGCCTGCAAGCGGCTGAAGAATGGGCGTTTCGACTTCTATATACCCCGCATCGTCAAAAAAGCGGCGAATCTCGCTCACTATCTTTGATCGCACAATAAATCTTTCTTTCACTTCAGGCGACATGAGCGTATCAAGGTAGCGGCGGCGGAAGCGCTCTTCCACATCCTGAAGCCCATGCCATTTGTCAGGAAGCGGCCGCAGTGATTTCGAGAGCATATTCCAGCTCTTCACTTGAAGCGTCTTTTCTCCGCGTTTTGTAACAAAAAGAGTGCCTTTTGCTTCTATAAAATCCCCAACATCCACGGTTTCAACAAAAAGCGCGAAAAGTTTCTTTCCCACTTCGCCCTTCATTTCGTCTTTCTTGAGCATGATCTGAAATGAGCCGGCGCCGTCATTAAGATGCGAGAAAATTATCGCACCCTGACCTCTCTTGCTCATTATCCTTCCTGCAAGAACTATGGTACTCTTCTTTTTTGAAAGTTTCGCGAAATCCTTGATGGCTTCCCCAAGAGTATGGGTGCGGTGCGTTTCAATAGGATACGGATTCATCCCGCGCCCCTTCAAGACATTGATTTTCTTTATCCGCTCTGCGCGGACTTCTTCAAGAAATGAGGACATTTTCGAAGTAGATTCTCATTGAGACAATCTCAAATTCTTTATTGCACCTCCATTATTTTATATGACACCGCCGCTTTCGCGGGCGTCTTTACGGAAATCGTATCTCCCTTCTTTTTGCCCATAAGCGCTTCGCCGATCGGGGACTTGTTGGAGAGCTTCCCCAGTGCTCCATCCGCTTCCTCGGTGCCGACAATCTCGTACGTTTTTTCGCCGCCGTTTTCTTTTTTCAGTACAACAATAGAACCCATGGAGACGTTAGCCGTTTTCTTGTGCGACAAAATCGTCGCGTTCTTCAAGAGCGCCTCAAGCACCATGACGCGTTCCTCCAGGTCGGCCTGTTTCTTTCGCGCTTCATGGTACTCGGCATTCTCCGAAAGATCTCCGAGCTTCTTGGCGTCTTCAAGTTCTGTCAATACCTCCTTCCGAGCGGCGGAGCGCAGGTGCTCCAATTCCTTCGTCAGCTCGTTGTATTTCTCCTGGCTTAAATAGTCTTTTTCTTCGTTTATCATAATATCCTGTACTGTAGGGTTTTTTTGCTAAAAAAGCAAGGGAAAGTAAACAGCCGCCGGATTGATATCCGGTGGTTGTTTACTTTTGCGACTTCTGTATCAGATCACTTCGGTTTCGGTGGGACAAGACAGGATATCTCGGTGGAATTTCCGGACGTATCTGTAACCGTGAGGATCGCATCGCCCTTAAGCATAAGATGCGAAGTGATTACACCGGGTCCCGGGCGATTATCACTCGGAGTGACTCCTGGCGCCTGTGTGAGCTTTATCTTGTCGCCGTCCGCAAACGGATCCGAAATGAAGCTGCTTCCGCCGTCTTTTACAACTATCGAAGCCACTGCAACGTTATCCAAGCCGAAGAGCTGATAATACCCATCTTCATTCGTTTTGCTTGCACTCGGAACATTCTTGCCGGCAGGATTCACCGTTGCAACACAGGAAGCTTCCGGAGCGACCGTGTCCTTGATATGGATTACAATCTCTTCATCGCCGAGCGGATTCTCATTCTCATCCATAAAGTGGACAACACAGCTTTGCGTCGTTCCCATGAGGGATGGATCGTTCGCTACCCCGATTGTTTCCGTGAAGCTGGCATCGTCGCCGGAAGTTACCGTCTGCGATGCCGGAGCGAGCAAAACATCTACGTTCGGCGCACAGCCATCGACTAACCAGGAAACCGTTACAGGCAGGTTGCCAAGACCTTCAAGAATTTTATCCGATACTTCATCTGCGGTTGCGCTTGGGAAAAATACTCCGCTTGTTGCGTCGGTAACCGCCGTTGCTTGGCCGGAAAAGTTAAGACCGTCCCCGAATCCGGAATTAACATTTACCGCAATGACTCGAACGCCGACTGCGTTGAGAGCTGTGATAGCATCAGCTTGCGTGTGGCCGTTGCTCGGATCATGACTCGAAGCATCGCCGAACATCACGACAATGCGCGTCGATCCGCTCCTGAATCCTACGCCCGGATTGGTGCCGATTTCAAAGAGCGCATTGATCCATCCTTCCGGAGTGTCGCCACCTCCGCCTGCAACCCACGTGCCGACAGCGGTGTTGACGTTCGTAGTGTTAGCGGTAACTGCTTGGTCGATATTAAATAGAGGCGAATCGCCCTCATCCCTATATTGCGCGGCGCCGAATTGCGCATCAGAGACGGATCCGTTCACTGAAGTCATTATGGCAGATATGTTAGCTTGCACATTTGCGATCGCGGGACCCATGCTACCGGTCGTATCTGCAAGGAAGACAATGTCCGGCTTCGGCGGAATCGGAGGCGTAGCAACAGTTTTAAGGATCGGCGCAGAAGTAGTATTAATCTCCATTGTTTCTTCGACGAGATTGGGAGTGACGCCAGCTGTGGCGATGTTCCAAGAGAGCATCCCGGCGATTGTCACGAGAGAAATAGCGCGAGAAATTGTTGTTTGCATAATTTTGGTTTTTGTGAATTTATGTAAACTTCTAATAAAATTTGCTACATGGAAAGCATCGACCACCTCTTTCCGACCACTTCATCCAATAATACTTGATTCCCATGAACACAAAATGAAAACCGCGCACAAAAACATGCGCAGTTTCCGCTTTCCCCTTACAGAAACCGATTATTAGGATACTCTCATGATATTTCCTTTCTCTTTTTGCGTCAAAGTGGGGATAAGTCTGTTTAATTTATTAAATCTTAAATTCAATCACGTCGCCGTCTTGCACTACGTATTCCTTCCCTTCTGTTCTCACAAAGCCTTTTTCGCGAGCCGCGCCGTATCCTCCAGCCGAGAGAATCTTGTCGCAGTGAATTACTTCGGCTCTTATGAACTTGTCTCGAAAATCAGTGTGAATCGCCGCTCCGGCTTCCGGCGCCGTGCTGTTTCTCTGAATCGTCCACGCCCTTGTCTCGTCTTCGCCGGTAGTAAAGAAAGTTTCGAGATCCAAAAGCTCGTAGGATTTTTTAATCAGCTCATCCACGCCGCTCTCCTCTCCCGCGCCCAGTTCTTTTCTAAATTCTTCTCTCTCTTCTTTGTTCATCTCTTTTAATTCTTGTTCAATACCGGCATCTACAAACACATATTTTTTATCTTTCAGAAATTCAATAAGCTTCTCCCATCGTTCATCTTTTATTTCATCCAAATTTTTCGCGCCGGCTTTTTTGTTCAAAACATACAGAATCGGCTTTATCGTAAGTAAATGCAGGCTCTTCGCTATGAGCTTCTCTTCATCAGTTAGCAAAGCTGTATTTGAAGGTTTCTCTTGCTCCAAAACTTTCAATATTTTTTCTGCCACTAGCTTCTCTGCTATCGCTGCTTTGTCGCCTCGCTTTGCATCGCGCTCCAGACTGCCAAGGCGTTTGGTCACTGTCTGCAAATCTGCAAGTATAAGCTCCAAATTTATTACTTCAATGTCAGCCAGAGGATCTATTTTGTTTGCAACATGAAGAACGTTTTGGTCTTCAAAAATCCGTACTACCTCCGCGATCGCGTCGGTCTCACGTATATGGGAGAGAAATTGGTTGCCGAGTCCTTCGCCTTCCGCCGCGCCTTTTACAAGTCCCGCAATGTCTACAAATTCAATGGCAGCCGGAATGGTTTTTGCAGAGTGAGAAAGTGCCGAAAGTTTGCCGACCCGCTCATCCGGCACGGCAACCACGCCGACAGAGGGGTCGATCGTACAAAACGGATAATTCTCCGCAGGTACGCTCTTCTCCGTCAGCGCATTAAACAATGTGGATTTCCCCACATTCGGGAGGCCTACGATTCCGATGGAGAGCATGGTGAAACTATAAACTATATTTGTTTGTTTTCAAAATGAAGTTGAACAAATACAGTCTGTATGTCGGGTCTTTGGTGTATAATACATGTATGAAAAGAGGCTTGTATTTTTTACTTGCATCAGACGCGTGGGCAAATCTTGCGCTGGGCATGTTGGGTCCTATTTACGCAATATTTGTCGAGCAAATAGGCGGAGATATTTTGGACGCGAGTTGGGCGTATTTCGCCTTCACATTCACATCCGGAATTATGATCTACATCGTCGGCAGATGGGAGGATTATATCCCTCGGGTGTGGCTGCCCCCATACGAAAGCGTGCATAACTTATAAAAGGCCGTGGCTTCCCCGTGTTTTCGTTGACAGGAATCGTGCATGGTGTAGTATAAAGTCATGGCAATCTTTGCCAATGTACTGAGGGTATTACCAGTAACAAATTACACCTATGAGCACAGCAACCATGAATGTTTCGCTTCCGGAGTCACTCAAGGACTACATCAAGGAGCGTATGGAAGAGGATCACTACGATAATGTGAGCGACTACATCCGAGCAATTATTCGTGAAGAACGAAAGCGCCGCGAGGAGAAGAAATTGGAGCAGATGCTCCTTGAGGGGATCAACTCTGGTCCGGGAGTAGAATATGGCACAAAGGAATGGGACACCTTCTGGGAGGGCATCTTTGCGCGCATTCGTGATGAAGCAAGCAATAAAACCATACATGTATGAGACTTGCCATCTCAGAAAGAGCAAAGCGGGACGTTGAAGACATAGCGCGCTACATCGCCCTTGACAGCTCACAATCGGCAGAGAACTTTCGTAAAGCGTTTGATAGTGCTTGTGAGCATTTGCTCCATACCCCGGAAATGGGAGCCCATCGCGGTTTTTACAACCCGGCGCTCGATGACCTCCGTATGTTATCGCTTCAAAACTTTAAGAAATACCTCCTTTTCTACCGCCCGCCCAAGGAAGAAAAAATTGAAATCATTCGTGTCGTACACAGCGCCCGGGATCTCCCAACGCTTTTTGAGTGAAACAAGGCTGTGCGCGAATTCACTTGAATTACTCGAGTGGCATTCGGAAAGATTTTTGCGCCTGTTGCTAGCGACCGCTATCCTCCCCCTGATTCAATAGCGTCTCCTTGTCAATATCAACATCAACGGCTTCGCCTTTTTCTCGCTTTGCCCTCGTGAGGAATTCCCGGATCTTTGTCCCCTTCTCATCGCTTGACTGTTTGCAGTGTTATTTGGAGTCGCTACAGGAAGAC
>CAZRNX010000024.1:0-10241 GCA_964601555.1 uncultured Candidatus Saccharibacteria bacterium
CTTCTTCCTCGTGTATTTGTTCAATTTTTGCCGCGAGTAGGGACAGAGCTTTTTCTCGATTTTTAAACTGGCTTCGCTCGCTTGTACAGCGCACGATGAGACCTGTTGGCTTGTGGAGAAGCCGCACAGCCGTTTCTACTTTGTTGACATTCTGCCCGCCCGCCCCACCAGAACGCGCAAACTCCATTTCAATATCAGAGGGATTGATTTTGATGTTTTTTCGTTCTCTGATCGGCAGCACTGCGACAGAGGCGGTAGAAGTATGAATGCGGCCTGACTTTTCCGTATCAGGAATCCGCTGTATCCTATGCACGCCTGTTTCATATCGGAGATCTTCATAGGCGTCTTCTCCTGTAATCTCAAACACGCCTTCCTTATACCCGCCAAGCTCCGTTTCGGACGAGTCAAGCTTCTTCCATCCCCAACCTTTTTTTGCAGAGTATTTCTCATACATCGCGGCCAAGTCAGCGGCAAAAAGAGCCGCCTCTTCCCCGCCGGCACCCGCCCGAACTTCCAGCACTATTTCATTATGTGTTTTGCCATCCCCGCCGTTCTCTTTCCCGGCGAGAATTTCTTGCATCTGTTTTTGAAGAGCCTCTTTCTGTGCGGATATTTCCAGAAGGTCCTTTTCCGCGAGTTCTTTCATAGACGCGTCGCCTTCCGCAAGCGACTTCAACTCGCCCTCCTGTTTTTCAAGGCGTTCGTATTCATCCGCCAAATAACGGGTCTTTTGGTTTTGTTTAAATTCTTGAAGGTCCATTTACTTTCCCTTCTTGGGAGAGGCCTTGGGAGCTGCCGCTTTTCGGCGTGCTTGGAACTTCTCCACGCGGCCGGCAGTGTCGATAATTTTCGTATTGCCGGTATAGAATGGGTGGCAGTTGGAACAGATTTCGAGAGAAATATCTTTCTCTGTGGATGCCACAGAATACTCCGCGCCGCAAGCGCACACCGCTTTAGCATCCATATGATATTTGGGGTGAATGTCGACTTTCATGATAAGAACCTGTTCATAATCTCGCGGTACCCGTTGTCTGAAAATGTAGGTTTTTGAGCGAAAAACGAGGATGAGGAGGGAGGCGATGCCAAAGCATCGGCGACCGATGAAACTCGTTTTGCAGCCAAAAACATAGCGTTTTCAGAACGGGGGAAGATTATGAACAGGTTCTAATGTCCACTATACATGAAAATCAGTTTCTTGCAATACCTTGTAGTACGTTGATTTGATCTTGGTATTTCGCGGCAAGGGAGGCAACGTCTTCGGCGTAAAATTGGAGACTTGGCTTGTTTTTATTGCCGCAGCCGGCGAGATAGCACATTGCCGCATCGTGTTCAGCTTTTGCAGTCTTTGCATCAGCGCCATGGTCGGCAAGCAGAATACCCGACGCCATGAATGCGTCAAACGGGTCCCATGGATTCGGAACTGAATGCCCCGTAAGCGAGGCGACGCGCGCCTCAACGATCACCCACGTAGAAGGGATGAACTGTGCCGGGCCCATTGCTCCACCCCATCCATACCATGCTTTTTTTGATACAGGCATTTTGTCGGGATCAAATCCGAGTTTGGCGGTGATTTGCTGAAATACCGGAACATCTCGAGTGGGATGCATGTCAGTCTTCCAATTCCCCGTTCCCACATTCTCGCCCAAATTCGACTCTTCGGCGATAATACCCAAAAGAAATGCGGGACGAACGCCAGTCTTCTGGCTCACGATGTTTGCATATTCAAGCGCCTTTCCGAATGAGATAGCCTTTGCGCCCGTGAGCTCGAAGAGTGCGGCGCGAATCTCGGCGGCACTTTTCTGCTTTGCGGTGATAACTTTCTTGTACTCTTTCTCCTGGCCTTTCGTCACGGCAAGAATTTTTTTCTTTTCTGCTTCGTTCTGTTCTATTCTCTTCTTTTCCAACACTTGCGCCTGTTTTGCGGCAAGCTCTTCCGAACGCTTTTCTTCTAGTACGCTCATCTCGTTTTCGGTGATCTCCTTTGCATCCGCAATAACATCCATAGAGATCCCGATGGCAGTATTGATGGACGCGAATGAGTCAACATCAAGGAAAAATTCCGACAAGCTTTCGTTGCCAAGAACCGCTTCCACAAGGGACGCTTGGTCTATTTCATCCGTCTTGCGCAAGAGCTGCCCGAGTGCCTGTTTCTCGCGCTCTATTTTTTCAGTGAGAGAAGCAATAATCTGTTCTTTCTCGCCAATATCCCTAGCGAGATTGCCAAGCGCGATATCGCGAGCTTTGATAGAGAGCTGGGACTTCTTGATCTGGGTATTCAAAATACTCACGTCTCGTTCGAGGGATACGGACTCTTTCTGCCTGGCTTGTAAGAGAGTGGTCTGCGTGCCAATCTCCTGCTCGAGCTTGGCGAGCTCTTGTTCAAGCCGCGTCTTCCTTTCCGCCACCTGCTGCGCAATAGCCGGGTCGGTCAACGTTTCTTGAGCTAAAGAAAAAAAGACAAAAAAACTTCCCCAAAAAAGAAAGGCAAAAGGCAGAATAATAAAAACCGTCCAATGAGAAGATAAAAAAGTCTGACTTTGCATGGTTTCAGAGTGTGCTTTCAGTATACCATATCTATTTCTTTTCTCCGGCTATCTCTTCTCCCACCTCTTCTTCTTTTTTGCCCTTTGTGCCTACGACTTCAATAGTTGAGATGTCTTGCGCGGGTGCCGTTTCTGGCTCTTCCTGCGCCACAGAAATGGCGGCGATGATTTCTTCGGGATTCGCGAGAACCGTGACGCCTAACGCGAGCTTCAAGTCTTTAATCATAATCTGATCTTCAAGAGTTTTGAGCATTGAAATATCAACGGAAATAGCGTGCGGGAGATCTTTCGGAAGCACCTCAATCTCAATCTCATGGAGCACTTTTACCAAAAGACCGCCCAAATCTTTCACAGCGGGCGATACTCCGGTGAATTCAATCGGCACCGAGACGGTAACTTTCTTGCCAGCCTCGGGAACATAAAAGTCAGCATGAATTGGCTGGCTCCGGACGGGGTCAAACGATACATCATAAATGAGCGTTTCAAGCGCCCCATCGGACGTTTTCAATTCCACTACCGAGGATTCTCCGGCTTCTTTCCATACCTTTAAGAAATCGGCCTCTTTGAGTGTAATAGGCGTGGAGGCTTGTTTATGGCCATAATAGACAGCAGGCAAAAGCCCTTTTTTACGAAGGTTTTTGGCATTTATTTTCATATCTCGCTTTTCTACAGTGAGGGTAAACATAGTGAGAGTATATGGAAAGATGAGAAAAAGTCAAATCGTTTTCTTGGAGAAGACCTTAAGTTTTGTTTCGGTTATTTTCTCCATTTCATAGACGACGTTTTCCATTATCCTATAGGGGGCTATCTCTTGGGGATCTTTCGCAAGCACGTCGCGGAGCGCGTCGCGGTACGCCACGCGGAGCTCGGTATTGATATGCACGATGGCGATCCCTGCGGCTATCGCGTGGTGAAAGTCTTTCTCGGATATGCCGGACCCGCCGTGAAGAACAAGGGGTATCCTCGCTGCTTCACGGATTTGCTTGATGCGCTCTGCGTTGACGGATTCAACACCGTGCAAGAGCTTACCATGGATATTCCCAACGGCTGGAGCGAGAAGGTCCACTCCCGTTGTTTCCACGAATTTTTTTGCATCTTCGGGCATGGTGAGCGCGTCTTCCGATACTTTGATATCTTCCGGAAGCATTTCAAGAAGCTTAGACGACTGGCCGATATATCCTATTTCCCCCTCTACGATAATTTCGGGATTTACGCTCTTCACGTACTCCACAACAGCCTTTGTTTCCTCGATGTTGTCTTTGAGAGGCTTCTTCGCGCCGTCATAAATTACCGCATCGTATCCAGCCGTTACCGCTTCTTTAATACCGGCAAAAGTGTATGTATGATCTGCGTTAAGAAAAATGGGGTGGTTCAATTCATCGCGTAAACTCTTTATGAGCGCGACAATCTGGCGCGGTCCCATGAACTTCCTCTCTCCCTCGGAAGTGCCGATGATGACCGGCAGGTCCATAATCTTTGCGACATTCACGACCGCGTGAAGCCCTTCAAGATTGGAAACATTGAAATGCCCGATTGCGATGTGCTCCGCATCTGCTTCAAGAATATACTCTTTGAGAGTTTTCATGCTATAATTCTATCATACAAACATGCAAACTGCGAGCTGTGTAAAATTTTCAATGTCTCTAGTACGTCCGAGGTCTTGGAAATTTTCACAGCTCGCAGTTTGCGACAGTAAGTCTTATCAATATGCAAGAAAATAATTTTGATTTCATTGCTATCGGCGATACGGTGACTGATGCTTTCATTCGTATTACGCAAGCGAGCATTCACAATGACGGCGAAGGGCATATGAAGGAAGTATGTTTGTTGAACGGCGCAAAAATTCCGTTTGAGTTTGCCAAAGTGATTCCGGCAGTCGGCAATGCCGCAAATGCCGCTGTTTCGGCCGCACGGCTCGGTCTTCGCTCGGCTCTTGTGGCCGATGTCGGCGATGATCGGTATGGCGAAGACGATATTTCCGCGCTTAAAAAAGATGGCGTGGATACAAGATTTATAAAAGTAAATCAAGATAAGCCGTCCAATTATCACTATGTTCTCTGGTATCGCGATGAGCGCACGATACTTATCAAACATGAAGAATATCCGTACGCACTGCCTGATATCGGGAAGCCGAGATGGGCGTATTTCAGTTCTGTAGGAGTAAATTCACTCCCCTATCACAATCAAATCGCGGAATATTTTGCGAACAACCCAGACGTTAAGCTCGCATTTCAACCCGGCACTTTCCAGATTAAGCTCGGCGCGGAATTGCTCAAAGATATTTATGCGCATTCCGAGCTTTTTTTCTGCAATACCGACGAGGCCAGAATTATTTTAAAATCTAAAGAGCAAGACGGAAGCAAGCTCGCGCACGGTATGGTGGACCTCGGACCAAAAGTAGCTATTATTACCGATGGGCCCAAAGGCGCATATGTGCATGATTCTCATTCGAACAAAACGTTCTTTATGCCCCCCTATCCCGACCCTGCCCCCCCGTATGAGCGCACAGGAGCAGGCGATGCATTCTCTTCAACATTCACTGCCGCGCTTGCACTGGGGAAAACCATAGAAGAAGCGCTTCTGTGGGCACCCGTTAACTCTATGTCAGTCGTCCAGAAAATAGGTGCACAGGAAGGTCTTCTCACACAAAAACAAATTGCCGACTGGCTCAAGAAAGCACCGGAGGATTATAAACCGAGGAAGGTATAAGAGAGCGAGTTTCTACTGCGCTGCCGCTTCTTCTCCCCCTTCTTCTGTTGCAACCTGTATTTCAATATCACTCGGATCTTTCGGGAATCGGGTTTTCCAGAAAGGACTTAAGGTGACACGCGCGCGTTCAATGCCGGGGAATTTAGCAAATACGTTTGAGTATTCTTGCTTCTTAATTCCTGCGAGAGACTCAGCGAGTTTGTCGGTGTCCACTTGCCAGACGATGAGAGTATTCCCAGATACAAGAATTTCACTTGTTGCAAGGTCGGGGATCTTCAAGCCCGCCATATCTTTGAACTCTACATGAAGCTCGGGAAGATTTTCCGCGAGAACCACTTCTCCTTCTGCGAGTGAAAGAGAATGTTGGGCAATACCGCGAGAAACGGCTATTTCGTCAAATACTCCCACAAAAAGAGTTCCTCTTGCAATAGCCGAAACAGAACCGCCGGAACCATCCTTCGTTTCATGTTCAAATTCATACCCTGAGACGCTTTGCCACACCGCGGTTCCCGCCGGTTTATCCGCGAGCGCTTTTTCCCAAAGCGATTTTTTCAGAGAATTTTCGAGTTCGCTTTTTGCTTTTGTGAGGTCTGCCGGAGCAACCACTTTCATCTTTCCCTGGAAACCTCCCGTTATCGAAGTTTTACCTTTGGCGGAGAATTTGCTGTATTGTGGCAGTCCTTTAAATCCGGGAATAGTGAAATCAACAATGCCGGTATTATATTCGTCCCCTGGGAGATCGGCATAGATGACGGTTTCTAATGATCCGGGGACGTCTTTCCCCCCCTCTTTCTTCATCCCAGGCACAACCACTGAATCAGGAATGCGGTAGATCTTGCCATCCGGAGACTGAAATCTGGTGTTTTTAACCAGGCGCTGCGGCTCGGCGCTATATGAGTTATAAATGGTAATTTTCCCTGTTGCTTTCTTCTCCACAAACTCTTCTCCAGTGGGCGTAAGCGAGCGGGAATCTTCCAAAGCGAGCGTCATGACGGAAAAAGTACCCGCGCTTCCGACTGTTTCTCCCGTATCACTTGTTGTTTTGTTCTCAAGGGTTACGGGAACTTTGTCTAGAACGAGGGGCGCCTTTTTAGGGGACAGAGCAACCTCGGCGCCTTCTGCGAAAAATCCATATGCGAGAAGAGCAAGGAAAATGACCACGAGAACTAGAGCGACAATGCGCCATTTTGAGCCCCCGGTCAAGGTAGAGGTCGCTTGCGGCGAAAACTCTCGCGCAAAACTCTCACGATCCCGCTGTTTTTCTTTCATTCTTTCGAAAAGCGGAGATGCATCTATGCGCGCCGCCTCCCGCTTCTCAACAACGCGTTCGTCGGCCTCTTCGTTTTGGCTGAAAGAGTCGTGTACGGTTGGCGGAACTGTTTCAGAAGAACTTTTCATTACGACGTCGCGAATAATTTTTTTTGGCATAGGAGCGTTGGTTATGTTATGTTAATAAATTTCTTTTAGCAAAGGCGGCTTCCATGGCAAGAAATGCATCCCTTTGCACCCCGCTTTCGAAGACCACCTGGCTTTCCCAGAATCGTGCTTCAAGGGGCCGCACTTCAAATGGTATATCTCCACGGCCGGGGTAAGCCTTTTTTTCGTTCCGGATTTTTTCTGCGAACCACGGCGAAATATCGTCGTCGGCGGTAAAGAAAACATCGAGCGGAACCGCAGCGCTTGTTTTTGCAAAGTTCTCCAAAGCGGACCGGAAGTATGAAAGCCACTCTTCGGCCGCTTCTGTGAGAGTTCTCTCTGTCTTTTCGGCGTTTTCTTCATGCAAATCGCGAGAGAGATGCATGGCGAGGGCTGAAAGCGCGAGTGCGTGGTGTCCTTCAACATTTTGCGGTGCGAGAGCGCGCAGGATATGATTTTTCCCATACGGAAAAGAAAATGTTTCTTGAAGGACACCCTTCCTGATAAGAGAGATATCCGTTACTTCGCCGGAGATATCAAGAAACAGGAAGTTCTCTCTGTGAAAAAGATCGCGGATCGTTACGAAGGCGATGAAAGGAAAGGAATGAAACCGCACTTTTGGGGGGTGGTACATTCTTCCGAGTTTCTCTTTTACCAGAGAAAATATTTTTTTCGGAACGATGCTGACGTATACCGCTATATCCACGATCTTAGACTCCTTCCCTATCGGAGCATCGGTTTCGTAGCCATTAAGCTTCACTTGTATCGCCTCATGTTCCATGAGTACACCCTCTCCCAAGCGTTTCGTCTCTGTGGTCTCAAAATCTTCAACTTCTTTTTCTACGGCATCCGATATTAGCTGGCTTGTCACGCTAAAAGGACGATCTGCTTTCATACTCGCAATTCTCGTTTGCGAAGCGTACCACGGCGATGAAAAAGAACAGATAAACTCCTTTTCTTTCCAGAACGGCAGCTCTCGTCCTTCTAGGGCCTTGCCGGATCTCTCAAGCGCATCCAGCATGGAGGAGACCATTCGATCGAATTTCAGGTCGTCTTGAAAGACCATCTCTTCGCGAGCGCTCGCAGCAATCCTCGGCGGACTTCCCGGAACCATGTTCACATGCGCGCACCCAACGCTTGAGCTTCCAATGTCAAAAATGACAACAACTTTCTCTTTTTTCCTTGCTCCGAACATGTATTCTTAGTATACCATAGTTACCGAGTTCAACGAGTGTGAATAAAATCGAGCAATTCCTCCATATTCCCCACAGTTCTGTCGGCTTTTTGCGCCACGTTGTTTCGACGAATGTTTTCCGTAAAAGCCAGAAAATAATCTGCCCCGCCGGCCACTTTCATTTCATAGTCCGTCCAGCCGTCGCCGACAACCGCAACAATCGGAGGAAGCGAGAGTGTTCGCAAAGTTTTCGCTTTGCCGCCGTTCTGGGAGAAATAGCTCTCGGGATCGGCGCCGACAATATGTCCGGCGTCATTGAAAATAAAAGTATTCGCATGGACGTTCTCGTCGGGGATCATGAAGTCGCGCGACGTTTTCAGTATCATGTCTTTGAAGCCGCCGGAAATAATGTGTATATTTTCTCTGTTTTCTGCAAAAAAATCTCTGTTGCGATCGAAAGAAGCCGTTACGGAATTTTTGACTTTCTCTTCAATTTCATCAACCTGCGCTTTATGCGCGGAAAAAAGCGCAAGTCTCCGCGACAGCGATTCGCTAAAGGGCAGCTTCCCCTCCATGCCGAGCGTCGTAATATTCTTTATCTCTGCCGCAATTTGATCCCTTTCGGGATTTTGCTCAAGCGCTTTTTGTGCGAGCAGATCAAGCGACTCAACCTTCACAAACGTAGAGTCGAAGTCGAAAATGAGGTGTATTCCGTCCATGACTTTACAGCACGATTTTTCCGCTTGCAGAGAGTGGTTTTCTGTAGTGTATGTCTGACTGCTTATCTTTCTTCACCAACTCCATCACGCGCTCAACAAGAGCCTTCGGGTCGGAATCAAAAATAATTTTATTATTCACGCGATGGCTTTCATTCATCATATACTTGATCACCTCGTCCGTTGCCCACGCGCCTTCCAAAACACCCACAGGCTTTGAGTCTTCGTATGCGATTGTAAATTCATTGACAGTCCCGATACGGCCGCAACCGACAAACACCGCGTCAGAGGAGCGTGTCAGAAGCAGATTGCGCCCAGAATAGCCGAAGCCGGTATAAATAATTACATCCAGGTAGTCTAGCGGTAGACGGTACAAACCCGTGTGCTCCTTTTCGGTTGATGCCGGAGAAATGCCAATAGACATACCGCCCTGATCCTTCGCGCCCATGGCGGCCCAAAGTGGAAACCCGGTCGTCGCGCCGGTTACCAGTACTGCGCCATGCTTTGCAATCTCGCGGCCGATCTCCTCCGCTTTCTCCAGCGCGTTCATTCCGCAATGCCCCGTCTCCGCCGCGCCAGAAACGCAGAGCTTGAGTCTGTTGTGTTCATGCTTCTGCATCGTGCACTTATTATAGCAGGAAGTACGGAGCACGAGATGTGGAAATCAAAATTCCAACTCAACGCTCTCCCCTACCTTCATCGGGGCTTCGGCATGGATGCCTTGGTAGTCGCGGAGGCGCTGGGTAAGGAAGAGAGAAGATCGCGGTTCGCCCAAAACAACAAAAACTTTTTCAAGTGAGTCTCCAAGGTCTTCAACGAAATCAAAGAGTCCATCCATATCCTTATGCGCCGAATAGCCATGGATCGTCACAACGCGGGCATTTACAGGTACTTCTTCTCCGAAAAGCCTTACTGCTTTCGCGCCCTCTTGAAGCACTCTGCCCGGCGTTCGGACTGCTTGGTAGCCGATTAGGAGCAATGTATTTTTCGAGTCTGGAAGATAATTTTTCTCATGATGCACGATACGTCCGCCGTTCGACATTCCGGAACCGGCGATAATAACTTTCGGCGACGGGGTGTGAAAAATCGCTTTTGATTCTTCCGTGAGGGGTGTCGACTGGAGAGTCGGGAAGCGAAAGACATCGTCTCCGGACCTGATAACCGTCCTTGTTTCCGTATTGAAATATGAGCTGTACTTTTTATAGATATCGGTCACTTTAATTGCAAGCGGTGAGTCCAAGAATACCGGAACAGAAGGGATCCGACCCGACTCAATAAGGTCATTGAGTTCAAAAAGAAGTTCCTGCGTGCGCTCAAGCGAAAATGCTGGGATCATTAAAACACCGCCCTTTTTGATCGTTTCTTCGAACACATCTTCCAGCATTTCTTTTCGAGACCGCATATCCTCGTGATTCCTATCGCCGTACACGCTCTCCATTACAAGATAGTTCACACCTTTTGGAATCTCGGTGTCTTTCAGAAGCGGCGCGGGAGAATTGCCAAGATCTCCGGTAAATAAAATTTTCTTTTCACCATAAGCGAGCTCTACCATCGCTGAGCCGAGAATATGTCCCGAATCAAAAAGCGTCGCCTTAAGTTTGCCCGTCTCTTCTTTCCTCGCTACCCCCGTTGCTTCTTCCGTTCTTATAGCGATTACTTTATGATATTCAACCCCTTCCCAAT
>CAZRNX010000025.1:0-10238 GCA_964601555.1 uncultured Candidatus Saccharibacteria bacterium
GTACTAGACTCCGAGAATCACCGGCAGCACGATGGGACGCTTAGCGGTCTGTTGGAAAAGGAAGCGGCCGGTCTGATCCGTAACAACATCTTTGACATAGTCAAAATTCATCGGATGCATCCCCGCCGTGGTATCTTCAATCGTTTTCTTAATGATGAAGCGGGCCTGTCGCAGGAGGTCTTGAGATTCGCGAAGATAAATAAACCCGCGAGAAATTATGTCTGGAGATTTCTTGAGCTTCCCGGTATTCGTATCCACCATTGCGACGACGATAAACATGCCGTCTTGCGCGAGCATTTGCCTGTCCCGAATCACTACCTCTTGAATATTCCCTATCGAGAAACCATCCACCATTACGATATTTGACGGCGCTTTGTCTTTCAAAACGACTATTTTTTCGCCCCCATCTTGAATTTCAATAATCATACCATTGTCCGGTACGACGATATTTTCTTCATGGATGCCCGTACTCATGGCGATATCGGCGTGGACTCGAAGCATATAGTGGCTTCCGTGGATTGGAATGAAATATTTCGGATTGATTTGCGATGCTATCCACGCGAGCTCATCTCTGTTCGCATGCCCCGACGCATGCACCTCGGAAATACGGTAGTGCACTATCTTTGCTCCCTGGCGCGAAAGATTGTCTTTGATCTTCTCAACGCCCTTTTCATTGCCCGGAATAATGGATGACGAGAGAAGGACGATATCCCCTTTCCGCACCTTGAAGTGCTTGTGCGTGAGGTTCCCCATTCGCATGAGCGCCGCAAATTCTTCTCCTTGAGAGCCGGTTGCTATCACTACGATCCTGTCCGCCGGATAATTCTCCAGTTCTTCCATTGAAATAAGCGTTCCCTCTTTCGGCTTAAGGAGTCCTGCAAGCTTGGCAACTTCCGTGTTTGTTTTCATGCTTCGGCCTTCAATGAGCACCTTCTTGCCGTGTCTTTCGCACAACTCAATAATTCTAATAATGCGTTCCACTTGGGAAGCGAACGTGCCGATAATGAGCCGCCCCGCCGCATTTTTGACCACTTCTTCAATATTCTCCAGCACTTTCTTTTCTGGAAGAGACCAGCCGGGATTTTCCGCATTCGTAGAATCGGCGAGCAGGACCAGTACTTTGCGTTCTTTGAATTTTCCGAATATTTTTTGCTCCGCCTCCGTCGGCACTCCATCCCAGTTGTCCACGCGAAGGTCACCCGTGTTGACGATATCGCCATCCGGGGTTTCAATCGCGATTCCCATTGAATCGGGAATGGCATGCGTAACGCCGAAAAACCGTACTTTCATTTTTCCGATAGTCATGGTCGTGTCTTTTTCTACTACCTCCATATTGAGCGGCGGGAGGTGCGCGAATTCTTCTTGGCGCTTCTTGATCATGAACATCGTAAACTGTCGGGAATAGATCGGCGGGTTGCCGATTTTTGAAATGATATACGGAATCGCTCCAATGTGATCCAAGTGTCCGTGCGTGACGAGTATCGCTCGTATCTTCCCTTTGCGTTCTTCTAAGTACTGTGTGTTAGGAATGATAAAATCAATGCCCGGCGTTTCTTCTTCGCGGAACTGCAGACCGGCATCAACAACGATGATATCGTCCGCCGTTTCAAAAACAGTCATGTTCTGTCCGACAGCCTCCACTCCGCCCAGAGGAATGATACGGACTACGCCCGGTGCGGGCGGCGGGATATGATGGCTTGTTATGCTGGCCTCCCGAGAAATAAGTGCGCTCTCGGGGATGGCGGGACGCTTGTCGCGGCGGCGGAAACTGGAGCCCGATTTTTTAGGACCTCTTGCGGTTCTCGGCGTATTTCTGGCAAGACCATGAACTCTTGGCGTTCCGGAATGGGGACGCCCCCTGAAACCGCTTTTGGAAAAATTTTTCTGATTCGCATGCGGATGGACATGGGTAACTTTTGTTTCGCTGTTATCACCGCGAAAAACGTGGCTAAGCGCAATCGGCGCCCGGGAGAAACGGCGTCCTCTTCTTCTAAGCGCCTCGGGACTTTTCTGACTTTTCCCACTGTCTGGATTTCTGACATTATTATTTTCTTCTTGCATATTGTTGTTTACGTTGATAATTAAGAATCATGAGAAACGAGTTCTCCAAAGGAGGCCCTTATGGTGCAAAAATCTTCCAGACTTTGTCTTTTTCGATATTCCATCTGTATATTTCCGAAAATCTCTCCGCAGGATACACGATAGGGGGAAGCGCGGCATTCTCTATCCGCGACGGAAGGATATAGATAAATTGCGGGGAATAAAGGAATATCGCCGGAACGTCTTCTTTTATTTTTTCTTCAAATTCACGATACAGCGCTGCGCGGTTCTCCTGAAAAGCCTCGCGAATCTTCTCAAGTGTCTTGTCTGCCGTAACATTGGCGTAGAGAGCGATATTGAGACCGGGATCCAGACGCTGGGATGAATGCCAGAATGCATACGGATCGGGATCACGGCCGATAATTTCCCCAAAAAGGAGCGCCTCATATTTCCGCGGACGGATGACATTCTGATTGAGATCGCCCGCTTCAAAAATCTTAAGGTCCACCCGTGCGCCAAGCGCTTCGAAGTCTCGCTTCACGCTCTCCGCGGCCGATTTAAGTTCCGGCGCATCAGAGGTGGAGAGGGAGAAAGAGAGAGTCTTCTCTATAGACCTTTGGTTTTTTTCTTTTTTCTGCCACTGCCTCGTCTCTTCATTTTGTTTCCATCCGCCTTTCAACAGAATCTCTCGCGCCTCCGCTCGTCTTTCTTCCGCGCTTACCGAAGATTCTGGATCATCATCTTTATGATACGCATATGTTCCGGGAGGAAATGGCCCCGAAAGAGGGGTTGCCGACCCGTGAAAAATAGTGTCTATAATGTAATCCCTATCTACTGATTTGTCAAGTGCTCGGCGCACTGATGGGTCGGTGAACAAGTCCTGTTCGTTTTGATTGAAAAATATTCCGAACACTCGCGGAAGCGGGGCGCGAAGAGCCTGTGCGTCCCTTCCTTCCAAAAGAATGGCACGCTCGGGAGACACGGCAGAATGACTTTCCGCCTCTCCATTCGCAATCCCAGCGAGAAGTTCGTCCTCGTTCGCATAAAAATACAAACGCAAAGATTCAATGTACGGTTCCCCCAAAGCGAAGTCGGGAAAAGAAACGAGATCATAGTATTCCGGAATGACAGAGGCGTTCTGCTGCACTTCTTTGATCTGGTATGGCCCCGATCCGACCGGCTTCATGTTGAGAGCGCTGGAGTTCCATTCTTCCGCCGAGAGGTTCTCCCACGCAGAAGCCGGCATGATACCAAGCGTGGTATTGCCCAAGAACGGCGCATATGGAAGAGCAAGCGTGAATACAATCCTGCTCGAATCAGGAGCGGAAACTTGAACGCCCTCCCAGTTGCCGCGCCTCGGGCTCTTCAGTTGCGGGTCTTTTATCTTTTCAATCGTAAACTTCACATCTTCCGAGGTAACCGGCGTGCCGTCGTGAAATATAACTTCAGGCTTGAGGACGAATGTATACTCTTTTCCATCGGGAGAAATGGAATATGACTCAGCCAAATCGGGAATAAGCGTACCGTCTCCGGAAATTCTCATCAGGCCGGAATAGACGAGCGCGGTAAGATCTTTGTCCGCATCGGAGGCGGCAAGAACGGGATTGATGAAACGAGGACTCCCGACGATGCCTTCGGAGAAGCCGCCGCCGTGCTCGGGAATTGGAACGAGGAGGATCGAATTTAGAGCACTAAGAATTCCGGCTCCGCTTGCGGCAAAAACAAAAATCAGCCCGAAAAAAATAATTTTCCAAGTCTTCGAGAACGAGCGCACGGCAAGAGAAATTTTCTCGCGGACGCCTACATTGAAAAATACAAAAGGCACAATAAAGCCAAAGTGTGTGTTATATAAAGTCTTTTTGGTCTTTCTTTAGACAAACGCGAGGCCAATGCCGGAAGCAAGGACGAAAAGTACCGCCACCGCTATAGTCGCGCGAAAGAGGAATTTCTCGGCCCCCCTTCTGGTGTGAGTTATAGAACCGCCGGAATCGCCGAATGCGGCTCCAAGCCCCGCCTCGCTTCTCTGGAGGAGTATCATGGCCGAAAGCAATACCGAGAGCCCGACTTGAGCCCATGGGAGATAGAGGGGAAGAATTGCCGCAATCTGTGTCATGTAAGCATGATAGCAAAAGCCGGCCGTTAAGGCAACAGGTAAATGTTATAATGTTATATAGAGAAATTCTTTACTGAATAAATCTCCGTATTTTCTTCTTCTTTAACCTCTTCCGGTGTTCGGTCATCTTGCAGGGGGGTATCTTCTGAAGAGAGCAGTTCTTCGGCTATTTCACTATCTTTCTCCCTTTCTTCTCCTTTTACTAAATTTGCTTCATGGCGATCCATAAGCGCGGTCTTTCCGAGAATCGCGCCTGTCTCCATCGCGGCCAAGATGCTGTCGAGGTCGTCGTTCGAGAAGAAGTCGATTACAAGCTTGCCGCCCACGCTCTTCTTCTCGATGCGTACGCGGGTGCCGAACTTCTCTGTGAGTTTTTCTTCCATCTCAAGGAGCACCGGATCCTGCATGAGTTCGTGCCGTCGCACTTTCTCATATGCCACTCTTCGCGCCAATTGTTCGGCTTCTCTCACAGTGATTTTTTTATAGAGAATTTCTTTAAAAAGCACTACTTGTTCTTCGGGCCGATCAGAGAGCATGAGTATCGGACGCGTATGTCCTTCGGAAATTTTCCCCGCTACCAGCGCGTCTATCACTTCCTGTGGGAGTGCAAGAAGGCGGATGGTGTTGGAGACGTATTCGCGGCTCTTCCCCACCTTCTTCCCAATGTCCACATGGGTAAAAGCGAATTCCGTGGCAAGCCGCGCGAATGCCCTTGCGCGGTCAATGGGAGAAAGATCCTCGCGTTGAAGATTCTCTATGATAGCGAGCTCTAACTTTATTCGGTCGTCTTCCTCATCCGCGCCGATGCGAATCGTAGCCGGAACTTCCCGAAGACCTGCAATTTTCGCCGCACGCAAGCGCCTCTCGCCCGCAATGAGCTCGTACTCTACGCCAAGACCGCCATCTTCTTTTTCAAAATCTCTTCTTGTAACCGTCAGTGGCTGAAGGATGCCGTATTGCCGTATAGAATCCGCAAGCTCTCGCAGGCGCGCTTCGTCAAACTCCTTGCGGGGCTGAAACGGATTGGGCTTGATTTTCTCAACCTCTATCCAGAATATAGAATTGCCTTGAAATTGTGACACGAGAATTTTTATTTACATTATCTTTGCCTTCTCCCCTGCCACGGGAAGTGGTCAAGCTACTTCTTTGCCATTCTCTTCTTTTTGCTTGGAGCCTTCATCATAGTCTTCCAATGCTTCTTCAAATCCGCTATCGTCTCTTCTACATCTTTCTGATCAATATTCTTGAGCGCGCGATACTTGCTCGCAACCTTGTCGACTGCGGCTTGATATTTCTTCTCATCTATCACGTCCATCTTTTCCAATTGCTCAAGCACTTCCCCCTTCGCTTTAAGCATCCACGACTTCACCTGTTTCCTATGCTTCTTCGCTTGTTGCGCTCCGTAGAGGAAATACGTACCCGCGGCGGCGGCAATCCCCGTTAAAAGCATCTTCCCCGCGCTCCCGCTTTTCTTTTTTGCCATATGTGTATTTTGATTATTTTTTAATCATCTTATAATTATCAAGGTTAAACCTTGATAAGATTTTACTCTTTTCTTGTTTTGGACGATTTGCTGGTCGCTTTCTTCACGGCATTCACCGCTTTCGCTATCCCTGTTTTAATGCTTTTGTGTACCGAAGAAATGTCATTCGCGATTGCGTCGCCCCCCTCTTCAAGCTTTTGTGAAAGAGATTTGATATCCCTCAATATACGCACAACATAGATCAAAGCCGCAACAACAAGCGCCGTCACAAGAACAACGGCAATCGTTGTAATGAAGAAAAACAAATCTGAACGCGCCAGCGAGTCCATGAGCTTATTATACACACTTTTTTGTACAAAAATATGTCTGGGTGGGGGATAAAAAAATAATGAACTCATTTCGACCTCCTGCAAAAGTATCGTAAATTGATAAGGGTATACGCGAGCATCTTCCGTCCTCGATAATTGGCTTTTTTCTATCATATCGTACCACAAGAGAGCGGTACGTGTCCTCCCATGCGAATGTTCTTTCTGCGGCAAAGCGCTTCGCGTAAGATTTTTTATCAAAGCGTCTCGGTCGTCTTCGCTTCGGTTTCCGATGTGTACCGCAACAAGAAAGCGAACCTCGACGACAGATTCATGCTCTTGGCAGCAGGAATCTGGAACTTTCATCTTCAGCAGACAGTGTAGTCTTAAGCCTTGTGGGAGTACTCTGTCTGGCGGAGATTATCGGGGAACAGGGTTGATGAACGATTATCAAATCTTTATGGCTTTTTTAGCGATACTTGTGGTATCGCTTGTTATTCCGACGTTATTCTTCTCCTAGGCCAGCTCCCCTTCCGTGAGCTCCACGGTATCGCCGGTATGAATAGTACCGGCGATTATTTTATCCGCGATAATTTTCTCTACTTTTTCTTTGATCACGCGAACCATGGGGCGGCCGCCGAACATGGGGTCCTGTCCTTCTTTCATGATCGCCGCAATCAAAGGTTCGTTAATTACCAGTTTGAAACCTTGTTCGTCTTTAAGCCGTGCTGCAAGATTTCCGAGCTGTATTTTCGCAATCTCGCGCAATTCTTCCTTACCAAGAGGCGAGAAGAGGATGACGCCGTCAAAGCGGTTCAAGAGTTCCGGCTTCAAGATTCCCATTTTGATAATCGCGTCCACAATATATTTTTTATACCCTTGAATATTCTCCCCTTTTTTTATCGCCTCGTAAATAAGTGCGCTTCCCGCATTGGAGGTGGCAATGATGATCATATTTCTCGCATTCACGCGGTGGCCAAGAGCATCGGAGAAAAAACCCTCGTCAAGAATTTGGAGGAAAAGATTGTGCACATCTCCGTTCGCTTTTTCAAATTCATCCAGAAGTAGCACGCCGTAGGGGAAATTTTTGAGCGCCATCGTAAGCGTACCGGGGCGGCCGGACTCAAAGCCGCCGATAAGCTGTGAGAGGGCGTCCATCTGGCTGTATTCCGACATGTCGAAGCGGATCATTTTTTCCTCATCGCCAAAAAATACCGCTGCAACCGCTTTCGCCGTCTCTGTTTTTCCCACGCCCGTAGGACCTAAGAATAAGAACGACCCAATGGGTTTGGAGGGATTCCTCACTCCCGCGCGGGAGCGGCGCATGGAGTCTGTGACGGCTTTTACGGCATCGTCTTGTCCCACGACTCTTTTATGCAGCTCGCCTTCCAGATTTTGAAGTTTGGTTTTCTCTTCACCCGAGATTTCTCCGACAGGAATATTCGTTTTAAATTTTACGAATTCAAGAACATGTTCTTTATCGATATATGTTTTATTTTCGCCCGACATATACGAAGCAACTTCAATCAAAAGATCCGTTGCCTTCTCCGGCATGACACCTTCGGTAATATAATTTCTCGCGGAAGCGAGTACTTCTTCAATCGCGCGGTACGTAAAGAAAACGCCATAGCGCGCTTCAAGTGCCGCCGCCCCGTCTTCCAAAAGTTCTAAAGTGCGGAAATCTTCCGGCTCATTCACGGATACTTTTTCAAAATGAGACGAGAATTCTCCGTTCTGTGCAAGAACGCGGTGATACGCTTCGCGATCGGCAAGGGCGACAACCTTGACGTGCGAAGATGCCAAGTACGGATTCATAAGATCCACCGCATCCGCCCCAAGCGAATGCGCACTCGCGACGAATGAGGGGAAATTTTCAAATATAAGAACGACATTGCCCGCATGCTCGGCTTCGTTCAAGAGACGGATGAATTCTTCTTCAAACTCGCCTTTTTCTTTCATCGCGGCGGTAAGCAGGTTCGTGTCTATTGCGAGAAGGCGTTTGCGGGAAAGCTCGGCAGGAACCTCACCCGCATCAATCTCATGCGCGAATTCGGCAACGACATCTTGAAGTCCCGACACTTCCTCGCCGACAAGAATGGCATTGGAGCTTTTTGATTTCGCAAGCGCCGCCGCGAGTGCACGCACCTCCGTCTCCCAGTGCGGCTTCCGAGAGTATGGGCTCGCCGTACCGACCGTGAGCTCTTGGGAATATTTCTCCAGACGATAGGTCTGCCCGTAGGCAAAATTGCGCCCGAGGGAGCCAAACTTCGCAAGGTGGTCCCTGGCCCACCAGCGCTCGGCGAAGGTAACCATCTGGTCATCCCGTTCAACCCACTCTGCCGCGCCGCGGAATTCTTTCTCACTTACGCCCTTCGCAAAAAGAAAATCGGAAAAGTCTGGATAGTTTTTAAAGATAAAAATCGCAAAATCTCCCATTGTTGACACCTCGTCATTCGCGAGATCTGCCAAAGTGAGCTGCAGAATATTTTCTCTCTTGTGCAGGAATTCTTCAATGTCCTCGGCGGTAATTCCGGAGCGCAGAAGAGTATATGATCCAACTGGCGACCGGAAAAACTCACGAATAATATCCCCGTCGCGGCTCATGTAAAAGAGCGCAGCAACCTCAGAGGAAATTCCCCACCTCCTCCCTTCTTTAGTGAGGAGGGTAGAGGTGGGGTTTTTTATTTTCCACCCTCTATTATGAAAATAGAGTCCACGGTAAAAGACCTCGAGAAGGTACACCGAGAGCCAGAGCGCGAAGAGCAGGAGAAAGATTCCCGCAACCCTGGGCGTAAACGATATGAGCGGCGCGACAACAGTTCGCGGGAAAATAGAAAAATTTTGCGCGAAAAATGCAAAGCCTAGAAAAAGAAGCAACAACAAGAGAATGGGGGAGGCAACGCGAAATATTTTATGCCGAAGGCCATGCGGAAGATACTCCTCCAAGATAAGAATAGGATAAATAGAAAGTTTTTTGATTTCGTTTTTGCTATCCATGAATGAGAAGATAGATTCCTAAAACAATAAGCGCCACAAAGAAAATAGGCATGATGATCCACACTGCAAACACAGCAAGTCCGGCGAGTAAGAGAAGAAGCGCGAGTAAAAGGCCGAAGAGAATTATGATCGTCTTCACTATCATTCCCATGAGCCGCATGAGGGTATTGACAATAACCGCTGCCGCCCACGCGGCGGGATCAAAGCCCTTGGGATACTGCTCGTTCATTCTTTTCCATGGTTCAAAAAAAGTTGCAAAGAGAACGGTGATGGAGAAAAAATTGAAAACAAACCAGAAGAGATTCATCCATATACGATACATGTCCCTAAACGCTTGGCCATAGTGCCACATAATATAGCTCTCCGCGAGGACGAGTGGTTGCATGATTTAAGTATAACGCTACAAACTATTTTTGTCTTCACTTTTCAAACCTATAGTACACTTTATTCCCGAACCGAAAGTCTAAGTATTCTAACGTGCCGTCTTTTGTCTTTTCTCCCTTCACCGCAATGTTCCATTCCGGCGCTTTGGCAATGGCTTGAAAGTTGCCGGCAAATTTTTGAAAATCGGCATCGGCGTGGAAGACAAGTTTCCACCCCTCTTTCATGTAAATTTCCGCATAGTTCTCGGACCCCTTGAAAATTTTTACGGGAGTAGCCTCGAACTTCTTCACTTCATCGACAAACTTAAGAAGGGTCCGGAATTCCTCGGGTTCCGAAAATATCTCTCCCACCGCGAATACGGGGGGCGTGGTGCTCGCGCCGACTTCCCCTTGCGTCCCGCCATAGAATGCAAGACGTATATCACCCCCCAAAGTGGGAGCTGTATCAAATGCAAATCCATTATTATCCAAAAATAAGCATTGCGATGGCGATGCGATAGAGGGAGCTTCTGCGCCGCACCAGAGATATTCCCCCTTTCGTTCTTCCACTGTCACAACGAGCGTATTCAGTCCTTCAAGCGAAAGTGAAATGCTCTCTGCGCGTGGATATTCTTGCTGAAGCTTTCGCATGAGAATACTTTTGGGATACAAAAACGCATTCGCGCGTGAGAAAAGATAGTAGTATTTTCCGGACAGGAACGCTTGCGACTTTTCTTTGATCTCTAAAGCCGGCAGAGTCTCATGCCCTTCTACTACTACTTCCGTGATGGAGAGTGCCGGCAGGGATGAGACCCAAGAAAGCCCGGCAACAGTGGCGCACAAGAAAATCAAAACCACTACCGCAGAAACCAGCAGTCTTTTTTTATATCTCTTCTTTCCTTCAAGTGAACGGAGTACACGAGACATAAGTATACATT
>CAZRNX010000026.1:0-9352 GCA_964601555.1 uncultured Candidatus Saccharibacteria bacterium
AGCGCGCGGACAGCGTCGCCTGCGGCGATGTTGTTCTGGTGGTAGAGGACATTGGTACAGTCGCCGGCCGCCCAAAGTCCCGACACTGAAGTTTTTTGCGTTTGAAGGTCAATAGTAATCTGGTTGCGTTCATTTAAGATGCCTAAATCTTTTGCAAATTCTGTGGCAGGAACCAGGCCGATTTCTACAAAAATTCCACCGGTTGGAAGCTCTACATGTTCACCCGAATCTTTATTTTTGTAAACTAAAGCAGTAACAAATTTGTCGCCTTTTATAGAAATAAGCTCTACATTTGAAATAGCTTTCACGATCGGATTGGCAAGGACTTTCTCTACCGTGACCGGATCGGCCCTGAGTTCTTTCATGTCGTTGAGCAGAGTAACGCTTTTTGTGTATGCGAGAAGCTGTGCCGCGGTCTCAAAGCCGGCATTGCCGCCGCCGACGACAACTACATCTCTTCCGGAGAAGAGCGGCCCGTCGCATGACGCGCAGTATGTAATCCCCTTATTCTCAAATTCCGCGGCACCCGGAATGGTAAGTTTGCGCCTGTGGCTTCCGGTGCAAATAAGCACGGTTTTTGCTTCTACATCCGCGCCGCTCTCGAGCTTGACGGAAAAGTATTCACCCTTCTCGTCTTCTTTATTTCCTTTTTTAGAAATGCTTACCGCTTTCTCGCCCGACTTGATATCAATCACATCGCCTGCGTATTCTTCCACATGCTTCTTAAACGCCTTGGCGAGCGCCATTCCGGATATATGAGGGAATCCTATCCAGTTTTGTATGTCTTCCGACACGTTGGACTGCCCGCCCCACTCGGCGACAACAAGCGCGGTCTTCAGCCGTTTCCTCGCCGCGTACACTGCCGCCGCCGTTCCCGCCGGCCCTCCCCCGATGATGATAAGATCATACATTGTCATGTTATAGACATCACACTATGAAAGTGAACTGAGATGAGGCCATATCGCCTTACAAAATAAGAACTCTCAGCTTCTTCCGATTCGGCTTCACAATGTGATCTCTATATAGCATTATTATAACATACCAAAAATCGAACAACTGCCGGATTTCTGTTCTTTTATTTTAGTCGTGATCTCCGCAAGAATGCCGGTACCGCCCATTCGCCGTCATCATCTTCGATGACTTCTTTCTCCTCATTTTTTGGCCCTGCCGGAGAAGGTGCTATTTCAACTTTTTCTTTTTTCTCTTTCAGTTTCTCTTCAAAGTTAAAGTCGTTATAAATTTTGCCAGTCGGGACAGGGCTTCCCACTGATTCTTTTTCGCGCCCTGCACTCCCGTTAACGCCCTTTTCCATTCGTTCAGAAACAAAGAGCTTTTTCGTTATATCCGAAGGGAAGCCGGTTGCGATAACCGTGACGCGAACTTCATTCTTCTTGAGTTTGTCATCTTTCACCGCGCCGAAGATAACCTTCGCGTCTTTATCTATCGATTCCGTAATGATCTTGGCCGCTTCCTGCACCTCAAACATGGTGAGGTCGTCATTCCCCGCTACTGCGAAGAGAACCCCGCGAGCGCCATGGATGGAGATTTCAAGAAGGGGAGAATTGATCGCTGAGTGCGCCGCTTCCTCCGCGCGTTTCTCGCCGGAAGCCGTTCCGATACCCATGAGAGCGGGACCCGTATTTTCTAAGATTGCTCTGATATCGGCAAAGTCAATGTTAATTATGCCTGGGGTAGTGATAAGGTCGGAGATTCCCTCCACTGCTTGCTTCAAGATTTCATCACAGATTGCAAATGCGTTTTGGAGCGTTGTCTCTTTCTGAACGATGCCAAGAAGGCGGTCATTCGGGACTATGATGAGTGCGTCAACCTCACGCCGCAGCTCGTCTATTCCATGTTCGGCAATCTTCATTCTCTGGGCGCCTTCAAAAAAGAAAGGCTTGGTTACCACGGCAACCGTGAGCACGCCGAGTTCTTTTGCGGCTCGTGCGACTATGGGGGCCGCACCGGTGCCTGTGCCACCTCCCATTCCGGCAGTGACAAATACCATATCCGCCCCTTTAATAACGCCCTGAATTTCTTCCTTCGTCTCTTCCGCCGCACGCTTGCCGATTTCCGGATTCATACCGGCTCCGAGGCCGCGAGTAAGATTTTTACCGATATGTACTTTCTTCTGCGCGAAGGAGCTGTGGAGATCCTGCGCGTCTGCGTTCATCGCAATAAATTCCACTCCCTTGACTTTGGAACGCACCATGTGGTTCACGGCATTCTTCCCCGAACCGCCTACCCCAATAACCTTGATTCGCGCAAAAGCCTCTATTTCTGGGTTTATTTTTGCCATGATGTAATTAGCTTATCTTTTGTCATTCGCAAGAACGACCGAATAATTATTCTCCCATGATACCATAAGTATTTCAAAAACAACCCTTGACAATGTAATCGTAAGATGCTCTTAAAAAAATTTTATGGCAAAAATTGCTTGAGGAAACCGGTAATTTTTCGATACGCGGAACGAGCCTTTATTCTAAGCCCACGATCTTCTTTTTCCACGAAAAGCCCCATAACACAAAGACCGTACGCGACCGTCCAGGCGGGGAGATTTTTAATCTCCTGAACATACCCCTCTATTTTCCCGCGAGCATTGGAGATTCCTCCATGACCCCCAGCGCCCCCGAAAGAAGACGCACTCACACGAGATGGAATCTTAAGAGTGCTCTTGGCAAGCTCGGAGACTTGCTCAATGCTGGCGCCGCCGCCGGTTAAGACGATTCCCGCCGGAAGAAGTCCGCTCCGGTCAATTTTTTTCAAATGTGCTTCAATAAGCTCAAATATATCCGAAAGACGCGCGCCTACTATTTCTTCAACTCGCCGCCGCGCGTAACGAGAATCATTCATCCGGCCCGTCTTCACTTCCTCGGCCTCTTCCAATGAAATGCGAAAGCCAAGGGCGATATCATTGGTAATGTTCATAGAACCGAGCGGAAATACCTTGAGAGAGACGGGAGTGTTGTCTTCAAAAACTACGATAGAAACCGTTTCCGCTCCGATATTTGCGAGAATACAGCCAGCAGTTTTCTGCTGGCGTGTCAGCGTTACGAAAGAAGCGGCGATAGGGGAGGGGAAAATATCGTCCACCTCTATTCCCGCCTCTTCCGCCGCATGTATAATATCTCCCACATGCTGGGCAAGCATCGTAATGAAAAGTACCTTGACTTCCAGTTTAATTCCCCGCATTCCGGAAGGCTTTCCAAGCACTTCTTTTCCGTCCAGGCGGTAAGCGAGAGGAATAAGGTACACAACTTTTTTATTTTGAATTCCCGGCACGGTCGCTTCGCTTGCGCTGATCGCCTTTTCAATATCTTCCGCGCTCACTTCGTTGTCAGCGCGCGACACCATCGCCGCGCCGTAGCCGGTGTATCCTTCAAGTCCTACGCCGCCGGAAGAAAGAAATGCATGGCGCACCTTTACCCCTGCCTCCTTTTCCGCCTTTGCAATAGCCGCGGCTATGTTTCTCGCCGCCTCGCCGTGGTTCACAATATATCCATGCCGAAGACCATGCGATTCCACTGTTCCGATTCCGAGAATCTTCGGCGAGCCGTTCTTCGTGTCCCATTCGGCAATAACAACGCGCACTGCGTGCGTTCCAATATCAATTCCCGTTACGATATGATTCTGTATCGGCATAAAAAAGCAGGTATTTGTCTTCCTCGCTTTTCATTGTACTACCATGAGAGTATCCTTTCAAATGAAGCAATGAGTGGATAAAGAGATGCTTAAGCGGCACGCTCCCGGTCGCCTTTCTTCGTGCTTCTTTAGGGTTCAAAAAAATCTCCCCAGAACTTTTAGACAGAAAGAAAGAAAGCGTATTCGCCGGCCTGTCTTTCCCGCGTCTTTCTCGGTTAAGCCTTCGGGTAAGTGCGTATCCGGCAAAAACAAGAGACAAGTCGTACTTTTTGCCCAGAATTTCATCTTTTGCCCGCTGTAAAAACGCCCTACGTAAAGGCAGGGGTTTTTTGGTGAGATTGAGGATGGAGATACTCGCCATGGCGGTTATTTCTTCTCCACCTTGAGCTTTCCGAGTTTCTTCATGCGTTCATATTCGCGCGTGCGTTCAAGGGTCTTCAGCAGGCGCTTCTTTTTTCGCAGAGGGGAATCGGGGCGGGAACGATAATGCTTCTCTCGGACCTCGTTTAGGAAGCCTCCGGCGCGAACCTTTTTCGTAAATCGGCGCAAAACGGAAAGCGTATTCTCCGTCGGCCCTCTCTCTATTTTGATAATATCCATAGGGTATTAAGAATAGCAGGTTTGACTTACTTTGCAAGGGCTTGCCTCCTATTTCATTCCTTTGATGTACTTTCCCAGGTCTTTGATGGGTACGGTGTCTTGGGAACGGGTATGCATATCGCGAATGATGACGGTTTCATCAAGCGCTTCTTTCTGACCAAAAATAATTGAGTAGGGAACTCGGAGCTTCTCTGCCGCGGCAAGCTGGCTTCCGAGAGAGTCTTTGGCAAGCGACTGGGTAAGAGGCATTTTCGCTTTTCGCAGAATTTCAATAATTCCCAAACTCTTTAATTTTGCGTCAAATCCAAGCTGAATGAAGAAAACTTTCGGCTGTTTGACAATGCGCGGATTTTGGGCTTCAAATTGCTTTGAGAGAAAAATGCGATCCACGCCAAATCCGACACCGACTCCCGGAATATCTTTCCTCGCACCAAGCGCCCGCGCAAGGAAGTCATAGCGTCCGCCGCCGCAGAGTGAAAGCAAGGGGGTTGCCGCCGGTTCCTCTTTTTCTTTCTTGTCCGTCGTTTCTTTTTTCTTTGAATCTTGAGTTTCCGTAGAGTTTTTTAACAGATGTTCCGCAACCTCCTCATCTTCCTCCGTAATTTCAAAAACCGTTCTTGTGTAATAATCAAGCCCTCTGACAAGGCTGTTGTTAAGCCGGTAGGGAATGCCGAGCGCTTCCAGATATTCAAGTACTTCTTTGAAGTGCTTGCGGCAGCCGTCGCAAAGAAATGTAACTGATTGAGGCGCGCCCTCCTTAATAGAGAGGCATTTCTTCTCTTTACAGTCCAGAAGTCGAAGCGGATTTTCTTTGATCCTCCGCTTGCAGTCGGAGCAGAGATCTCCGATGTGCTTTTTATAATAACCGGTAAGCTCGCGAATATAATGCGGGCGGCATTCTTTGTCGCCGATTGAATTGATGTCGCAGACGATATGTTCAAGTCCGGCTTCACGCAGGATGATTGCCGAAGTGTGTATAACTTCGGCATCCGCTATACTCTTCGACGTCCCAAGCATTTCAAGCCCGAACGTCGTAAACTGCCGATATCGCCCGCGTTGAGGCGTATCATGCCGAAAAAGAGGACCTTTATAATAGAGAGAAACCGGTTGCGGCCACGACTGCATGCCGTGTTCAATGTAAGAGCGCATGATCGGCGCCGTCTCCTCCGGTCGAAGCACGAGCCGGTCCCCGCCGCGAGTTCGAAGCGCATACATTTCTTTCTCAACAATGTCGGTGCTTTCGCCTATGCCGGAACGAAACAGCTCTTCTTTTTCAAGAATCGGCGTATCAATCGGCTGGAAGCCGTAGTACATAGCGATCTCTGATGCCTTCTCAAGAAATCCCTCGTATTTATAATACTCGCTTCCGATAATGTCGCGCATTCCTTTCACCGAAACGGGTGGTTCTTTTTTAGGCAATGTTTTTTTGGCCATGATAATAAATTTCTAACTAGCCGCGTCTTAACAAGAGCTAATTTTCCGCAGTTTCTCGCACAGCTCCGGGGAAAAGCCCGATCTCATTTACGGGAAGGAGGCGTACGAACGCTCGGCCGACAATGTTTTTTTCCGGAAGTACTCCCCATGATCGGGAATCCATGCTGTTTCTCCTATTGTCACCCATGACGAAATATTCTCCTTCTTCGAGCGCCGCGGTAATGTTATCTGCCGACTTGTTCTTTACATACGGCTCTTCCAATGCGAAAAGCGCGGCATGCGGCGATTCTACCGAAACGTCTCCGTTCGCGACAATGACCGTTTCTCCCGGAAGCCCGATGATACGCTTGATAAAGTATTTAGACGGATCTTTGGGGTATTTGAAAATAATCACATCTCCCCGCTTCGGACCTTCCGTATAATATGTAATCTCATCCACGATCAAGTACTGCCCGTCTTCAAAGGTAGGATCCATGGATTCACCCTTCACGATAAACGGTTGGGCGATATAGATGCGAATAGGAAGAACGATAATCGCCGCGATAACAGCGAACTTTGTAACTTCAAAAATAAACCCCCAAATAGTTTCTCTCGGCTCTGGTGCGGGCGGTGTTTCATTTTCGTTCATGAGTAAAGTGTGAAGAAGTAAAGAATACTAAAAAATAAAATAAAAAGAAAGTACGTGCGTATTGTGTATTGTACTATACAGCTATTTTGCACGCAAATTGCGCAAACAATGCGCTCTGCGTATAATACATCTTATGTCATATATCGTAGCAGGTCTTGGGAATCCAGACGGAGAATATGAAGAAACGCGCCATAATACCGGAAGAATGCTGGTAGGCTGGTTTAGAGATGCGCAAGATTTACAAGATTTATCAGATTGGAAGCAAGATAAGAAAATAAAGGCGCGCACTTCTGACGGAAAGATTGGAAAAGAAAAAGTTATACTCGCGCTTCCGGATAACTATATGAATAACTCCGGGAAATCTCTTGCCCCACTCATCAAAACAAAAAAAGCCGCAGAGAAGTTAGTTGTGGTTTATGACGACTTGGATCTCCCATTTGGCACATTCAAGATTTCTTTTAATAGGGGGTCGGGTGGACATAGGGGACTGGACTCTATAATCAAATCTCTCAAGACGCGAGAGTTTGTGAGAGTACGCGTCGGCATTTCTCCCGTGACCCCTTCTTGGAAACTCAAGAAGCCGTCGGGCGAAGAGAAAGTTTTAAAATTTATTTTGGGGAAATACAAGAAAGAAGATCTTGCCGTGCTCAAAAAGCTCTCAAAGAAAATCAATGATGCCCTCATAATGATCATTGCCGAAGGCCGCGAGAAAGCGATGGGGGAATGGAATTGAAAAACATACAATAAAAATATGATAGAATTTGTGTATGTACCTAAAAGAGCTCGAGCTTCACGGCTTTAAGTCTTTTGCGAAAAAGACAGCGCTTTCTTTCGGGTCGCCGATTGTGGCGATCGTAGGTCCCAATGGTTCTGGAAAGAGCAATGTAGCCGAAGCGATGCGGTTCGTTTTGGGTGAGCAGTCAAGAGATGCCATGCGTGCCAAGCGCGGTGAGGATCTCGTCTGGAATGGTTCTAAGAATGTTGCGCGGCTTGGGCGCGCAAGTGTGTCGCTGACGTTTGATAATTCACACAGGGTGTTTGATTTGGATTATCCGGAAGTTGTCCTCTCTCGCGAGGTGCACCGAGACGGAACGAATGAATATTCCATCAACGGCACCCGTTCGCGCCTGCGGGACGTTCTCGAGCTTCTTGCAAGCGCGCATATTGGCTCTTCGGCGCATCACGTAATTTCTCAGGGCGAAACGGACCGCATTCTTGTTGTTTCTGCAAAAGAGCGGCGAGAAATGATTGAGGACGCTCTTGGGCTTCGTATATATGAATACAAGATATCAGAAAGTGAAAAAAAACTTGGGAAAACAGAGGAGAATCTCAAGGAGATTACTCTCTTGCGGAAAGAACTTGCTCCGCGGATGCAGTTTCTCAAAAAACAAGTGGAACGCGTAGAACGAGCGAGGACTCTTCGCGAAGAACTTGCCCTGGCCGCGCGAGAATATTTCGCAAGAGAAAAATCGTATCTTGACCATGAGAAAGAAGCGATACGGACTGGAAGAAAAGCGCCCAGAGAAGAACTGGCGGAAGTAGAGAGAAAGGTAAGGGAGCTTCGGGAAAGAATAGAGAAAGGGGAGGGAAGAGAAGACAGCAGAGAGCTTCTGTCGCTTGAGTCGCGTTCCCGGGAATTGCGCGAGAGGAAAGATGTGTCATCGCGCAAAATCGGCCGGATAGAAGGCATGATAGAACTTTCCTCCTCTGCGAAGGCTCTGGAGGGTAAGGAAGAAAGGAGCCAGAATGATATAATGATCCCCGCCGCGAAAGTGCGCGAGTTTGCGGGTATTGTGAAGGGACTTCTCGACGACGCGCTTTTGCGAGTTTCGATTGTCGACGTAAAAGATACGCTTGCGCGATTGAAAGAGAAAATTTCTGGATTTCTGTCGAGTATGGAAGAGAAGTACCTGATACGAGATACGAGATACCAAGAAAATTCGCACGGAACGACGCTTCCGGCTCTCCAAAAAGAGAAGGAAGAAATTGCGAAAGAGATACTCGAGCTTGGAAGGGAAGAGCAAGAAGTATCGGCGAAGATTGACGAATTGCGAAAAATTTCAGAGGAGAGAGCTCTTGCGGGGCGCGATGCCGAAAAAGAGCTTTTTACCCTGCTTTCTCGCGAACGCGATCTCTCCCTTGCGCTTGAAAAAATCAACCAGCAAGAAAGCCATATTTCGAGGGAAGAGAGAGAATGGAAGGCAGAACTTGGAGAGGTGGCGATACTCGCCGGGAAAGAGGCGCTAGAATTCGAACATCTTGCCCTTGGGGAGAGAGAAGTGGGAGGAGAGGCGGAAGTGAAAACAGAGCGAGAAGCGCAGAAAGAACGCAAGAAAAAGATAGAGCGCATGAAGATCCGACTGGAAGAGCTGGGTCTTGGCGGCGGAGACGATATTGTGAAAGAATTTGAAGAGGTGAAAAAACGAGACAATTTTCTTACGCGAGAGATTGATGACCTGGAAAAGAGCGCGCAGTCTCTGAAAAAAATTATAGACGATCTTCACGACGAACTGGAAAAATGCTTTACAGACGGCCTGGAAAAAATAAATAAAAAGTTTCAGGATTTCTTCACGCTCTTGTTCGGAGGCGGGACAGCGAGACTCTCTCTTTTGGTTCCCCAAAAACGCAAAATCAAAGATCAAGACGAGCTTACTCCAAACGAAATGCTAGAGCTCGGCATCATGCCGGAAGAGCAAGAACGTGGTTTGGAGATTTCACTCTCGCTTCCGCATAAGAGGCTCAGGGGCCTCCAGATGCTCTCTGGCGGCGAGCGCACACTTGTCTCTATCGCTCTTCTCTTTGCAGTCAGCCAGGTCAACCCGCCGCCATTCTTGGTGCTCGACGAAACAGACGCCGCGCTCGATGAGGCAAATTCCAAAAAATACGCCGATATGCTTGAAGACTTGAGTACAACAACACAGCTCATGATCATTACGCACAACAGGGAGACGATGTCTCGTGCGGGGATTATCTATGGCATCACCGCCGGGCAAGACGCCGTTTCAAAAGTGCTTTCCATCAAATTCGAAGACGCGGAAGGAATGATGG
>CAZRNX010000027.1:0-9214 GCA_964601555.1 uncultured Candidatus Saccharibacteria bacterium
GCCGATCTCCCTATTACTCTGTATAACAACACGGCATGGAATAATCCGAGCGGCAACTATGTCTTTAGTGTCAACAACAACACCTTCCGGAACAACATCTCCTTCGGCAATCTCGGACAGACTGTCGGCTCCGCCACTTTCAACTCTTGGAACCTCCCCGTTACCGTCACCAACGCCGACTTCCAGGCAGTGGACGATTCTTGTGCAAGGGGCCCCCGCCAAGCAGACGGCTCGCTCCCCAACTGTCCGTTCCTTCGCCTCGTTTCAGGGAGTGATATGATTGATGCTGGCACCAATGTCGGCATACCGTACTCCGGCTCTGCGCCAGACCTTGGAGCGTTTGAATTCGGAGGAGCGATAACGCCACCACCCCCACCTCCACCACCACCGCCCATAGACACCACGGTACCCACGGTCTCTATTACCTCTCCAACGTCCGGAGCTATTGTCTCTGGTACAGCTGTCACCGTTTCTGCAAGCGCATCGGACAACGTAGGGGTGGTGGGAGTACAGTTCAAGTTGGACGGCATGAATCTCGGAGCAGAAGACACCGCCTCTCCGTACAGTATTGTCTGGAACACCACGGGAACCACCAATGCTTCCCACACTCTCACTGCAATCGCACGAGATGCGGCAGGGAATATGCAGACTTCCAGCGCTGTTGCAGTAACAGTGAACAACACGTCTACCACCTGCACCACCACTGCTCTCAATGTCTCCACTGCAACGAACGACGGCGGCTATGCCTGGATTGTAGTAGGAACATTCGGCACTCCGGCAGACATCGCTCTCACCGGTCCGGACTCGACAAGATCTCTTCTTCGTTTATTTGAGAACGGTGTAGAAGTAGGCCCCGCACACACTCTTCACGTGGACATCCGCAACATCGGACTGGGAAGGTTCAGCCATTGGAGTCAACCCAACGGCACCGGAGAATCCATCCGCTTATCCGCTTCCAACAATTCCGATCCTCGCACGAATGGAAGAAGTTACACCTACGCAATAGGATGTACTCCCACTATAGACACCATCTCTCCTTCTGTTCCCACCAACCTTCTTGCTACGGCGATTTCAAGCAGTGAGATAGCCCTTTCCTGGACTCCCTCCACTGATAACGTTGCTGTTACGGGATACAAGGTCTATAGAGGCGGGACACAAATCGCTTCCGTAACAGGCACATCTCACACTGACACCGGCCTTCTCCCAAGCACGGTCTATAGCTATACTGTTTCCGCAATTGATGCGGCGGGAAATGAAAGCGTGCAATCGAATTCCGTTTCCGCCTTCATCAATGTACCCAACGTCCTCGCTATTGGAGACCGTGTAGCCACGACAGCCAAGTTAAACGTCCGCTTCTGCCCCGCTCCTTCTTGTCCAAAGCTTGGAATGCAGGAAGTCGGGGCGCAGGGAACCATCGTCGGAGGCCCCGCCCTCTTCTCAGATCACACATGGTGGAATATCAACTACGATGTCGGAGCAGACGGCTGGAGCATTGCCGACTATCTTGTGGAAGTCAGTACCAGCACTTTTTCCTTGGGTTCTGCATATTTGGAACAGAAGCTTGCACGACAGCTTGACATCGGAACAACAGGAGCCGATGTCTCCGCCCTCCAGCAATTCCTCGCCAGTTACGACCACGTCTATCCCGAGAAGCTCATTACCGGATACTTTGGCAATCTTACCGCCAACGCTGTCAGCGTTTTCCAGTCCCTTCACGGCATTCCTTCAGTCGGAAGAGTCGGTCCTATAACGCTTCGGAAACTCAATGAATTCCTCAAGGGGTTGTAAGGTATGATATGTGGCAGACCGTTAGGAGTTTGACAAGACATTCCCATGGGTGTATGCTTGTGTCCAATAGTCTAAATCGGCTTGAGTGGATGAGTTCTCGCCGCCAGAAGCATCTTGGCTTGTAGCGTGTTTATGGTGTTTTTACCTTGGCTACGAAATAGCAAATAAGAGAAATTATTAGGAGCCTTTAAATTCTAAAAATAAAGGTTGCGTTATTTTTTGCCTTTTTTATGAACACAACAACCCCATCCCAACTCTCCCCTCTAAAGAAGGGAGGGGGCATTAGGCGAGAGAAGAAATATTTCTCCAAGTTTCAGAGCCCGCTTGTGGAAGCTCCCAACTTCGTAGAGGCACAGATAGTGTCATATCAGTGGCTTCTTACGGAAGGCATCGGGGAGATTTTTCGCGAATTTTCTCCCATTAAAGATTATTCGGAAAAGAAGTTTGATCTCGAATTTACCTCGGTGGAAATCTTGGAGCCCAAGTTCGATGAATTTTACGCGAAGCAGAATAAGCTGACATTCGAGGCACCCGTGAAGGTGAAGGTGCGGCTCTTCAATAAAGCGAGCGGAAAGTCCAAAGAGCAGGAACTTTTCATGGCTGACATTCCACTCATGACTTCGCATGGTACATTCATTGTAAACGGAGTGGAACGCGTGCTCGTACCCCAGCTGGCGCGCTCTTTCGGCGTGTTTTTCACGGCGGAGGAATTCCGTGGACGGCAGTACTTCGGCGCGAAAGTCATACCGGCGCGCGGAGCGTGGGTGGAGATGGAATCGGAAACGGATGCATCGGTTTTCGTCCGCATTGACCGCAAGCGTAAATTCCCGGTCACACAACTTCTGCGCATTTTCGGCGCGGGTGCCGACAAAGATATATTTCCATTATTCAATGGGCGCCCCCAAGCGCTTGAGGCAATCCAGGCGACTCTCGCAAAAGACAGTGCGAAATCGGCCGACGAAGCATATGTAGAAATTTACAGACGGCTCCGAGACGGCGACCTTGCAACGGCGGACAACGCGCGCGATTTCATAAACGGAATTTTCAGCAAAGAAAAGTATGATCTTTCTCCGGTGGGAAGGCTGCGCTTTAACAGGCGGTTTAAGAAAGGCACGGCGAAAGAAGATCTCACTCGCCGTACCCTCTCTCTTGATGATTTTGTCGAGATTGTGGCACATATCGCGGAGCTGAACCACATGCCAGGGGCGCTCCCCGATGACATTGACCATCTTGGGCTCCGGCGCGTTCGGTATGTCGGTGAAATGTTCCAACAGAAAATCCGCGTCGGCATGGCGCAGATGAAGCGCAACATTCAGGACAGAATGTCCACGGCTGATATGGAGGTGTCCGCGCCGGTTCAGTTCATTTCCCCTCGTCCGCTTCAGGCTCGGATGAAAGAATTTTTCGCGACGAACCAACTCTCGCAGTTTATGAGCCAGGAGAACGCGCTCTATGAGCTTGAACATTTGCGGCAACTCTCGGCTTTGGGCCCGGGCGGCTTGACGCGCGAGCGCGCCGGCTTCGAAGTGCGCGACGTACATCCTTCTCACTACGGCAGGGTCTGTCCGATCCACACGCCGGAAGGCCCGAACATCGGTCTCATTCTGCACCTCTCCGTTTTTGCCCGCATCAACGAATTCGGCGTGATCGAAACTCCCTATGCGAAAGTTAAGGGCGGCAAAATTACAAAAGAAATCGTGTATATGAACGCACTCGAAGAAGAGGGATTTAAGATTGCTCACGGCGCAACCCCGCAGGATACAGCAGGAAATATTCTGGAGGAAAAGGTAGAAGTGCGTATGGGCGGCAATCCGGTGCTGGTGGATAAGAACCTGGTGGATTTCATTGACGTCGCAGCGTATCAGGCATTTTCTCTCGCGACGTCCATGATTCCGTTCCTCGAGCACAATGACGCGAACAGAGCGCTCATGGGTTCCAACATGCAGAAGCAGGCTACGCCGTGCATTATTCCCGAGGTGCCGCTTGTTGCGACGGGTATTGAAGGGAAAATCGCCCGCGATTCCGGCCGACTCGTGCTCGCGAAAGAAGACGGCGTTATTTCATACGTGGATGCCAAAAAAATCGTAGTGAAAGACGGCAAGGGCAAGGAACATTCATACAGTCTCGTGAATTATTCCCGCACGAACAGCTTCACAGTATTTCATCAGCGGCCTGCCGTTTCTCTCGAGCAGAAAGTGAAGAAAGGGGACTGCCTCGCTGATATGTCTACCACGGAGCAGGGGGAACTTGCCTTGGGGCAGAACATTCGCATCGCATTCATGTCGTGGAACGGCGCGAACTATGAAGACGCCATCATTCTCTCCGAGCGTCTCGTGCAGAACAATAAATTCACAACTGTACACATTGAAGAATTCTCCGTAAATGTCCGGGACACCAAGCTCGGGCCGGAGATGACAACGTCAGACATTCCGAATGTCGGAGAGGCCAAGTTGAAGGATCTCGACGAAGATGGAATTGTGCGAATAGGCGCAGAAGTGCGTCCCGGTGATATTCTGGTCGGGAAAATTACTCCCAAAGGAGAGACCCAGCTTACACCGGAAGAGCGGCTCTTACGCAGCCTTTTTGGAGAGAAGGCGCGCGACGTGAAGGATACGTCTCTGCGCATGGAACATGGCAAGCGAGGGCGAGTCGTTGGCGTAAAGGTATTTTCCCGCGACAAGGGAGATCATCTGGATTCCGGCATTATTCAGAGTATTCATGTTGAAGTAGCGGAACTCCGAAGCATTACAGTGGGGGACAAGCTCGCAGGTCGCCACGGCAACAAAGGCGTCATTTCCAAAATTCTTCCCGTGGAAGAAATGCCCTACGACGAGCAAGGCATCCCGGTGGATATGATACTCACACCCTTAGGCGTGCCATCCCGCATGAATTTGGGCCAGATTTTCGAATTGCATTTGGGACTCGCGGCAGAGATGCTCGGATACCAGGCGGTTAGCCCGCCTTTTCTCGGCGTTACAGATGTGGAAATTAAAGAAGAACTCAAAAAAGCGGGAATGCCTGAAAGCGGCAAGATCAAGCTCTACGATGGTCGCACCGGCGAAGCGTTTGAACAGCCGATTGCGGTCGGGTATATGTATATGCTCAAACTTCACCACATGGTGGAAGACAAAATTCACATGCGTTCCATTGGACCGTACTCGCTTATCACCCAACAGCCTTTGGGCGGGAAAGCGCAAGGCGGCGGACAGCGATTTGGCGAAATGGAGGTCTGGGCTCTCGAAGGATACGGCGCCTCACATATTCTCCAGGAAATGCTTACCGTGAAGAGCGACGACATTATGGGACGTACGGCAACGTTTGATGCCATCATCAAGCGCGAACCGATCCGGCCACCGAACATCCCCGCGTCCTTCAACGTCCTCCTCGCTTCCCTCCGTGGCCTTGCGATGAATGTGGAGTTGAAAAAAAGAGACGCAGAATAAATTTGTAAATATTTTACCAACACCATGAACCAAGACGAAATTATAACATTTGATCGCGAACGAAGCCGGGAACGCGCGGAAGAATCCACTTTTCCTTCGAGCGGCGGATTTGAGTCCCGACGCAACTCTCGTGACGGAGGTATGGGGCTGAATAACTTTGATCTTATCACGCTTAAGCTCGCCTCTCCCGAGGCAATGCTCTCTTGGTCGCACGGTGAAGTCATGAAACCCGAGACCATTAACTACCGCACGCAGCGTTCGGAGAGAAATGGTTTATTTTGCGAGAAAATTTTCGGTCCCGAGAAAGATTATGAATGTTACTGCGGGAAATACAAGGGCGTGCGATACAAAGGCATCGTCTGCGAGAAGTGCGGCGTCGAGATTACCAGGAGCGTTGTTCGCCGCGAGCGAATGGGACATATTACGCTTGCCGCGCCGGTTTCGCACATTTGGTTTTTACGCAATGTCCCTTCGCGCATCGGGCTCCTTCTCGGACTTCCAGTCGCTGAAGTTGAGAAAGTCGTGTACTTCGCGGGGTATATCATCATACACGTGGATGAGGACGCGCGAGTCGCTGTGGCGCGCGAGCTTGAGAATGAGTACAAGACAAAAGTGAAATCTCTCCAAGATGAGCGCGGCAAAGAGAAGTTGAAAGAACTTTTCATCGCGGCGAACCGCGACTTGGATAACATTCGCGAGGGCATGGTGGTGGATGAGGCGACATACCACAAGTATTCCATGAAATACGGCGGCGTGTTTGATGCGGGTATCGGTGCGGAGGCTCTCTACGACATTTTTAAAAAAGTAAATCTGGAAAAACTGAAAGCCGAACTTGAAGAAGAATTCGAAAAGGCGAGACCGACCGACCGCATTCGCACGCAGAAGCGGCTCGGACTTGTGAAGTCTTTCATGAATGCCGATGTGCGCCCGGAATGGATGTTCCTTACCACTCTTTCCGTGACTCCTCCCGCACTTCGTCCCATGATTGCTCTTGAAGGCGGACGGCATGCGACGTCTGATGTGAACGATCTGTATCGTCGTGTGATCAATCGCAACAATCGGCTGAAGAAGCTCAAAGAAATCGGCGCACCGGACGTTATTTTGCGAAATGAAAAGCGCATTTTGCAGGAAGCCGTGGACGCACTCATAGATAACTCGGCCCGCCGCCAGACGGGAGCCGTGCAGAGCGCTGTACAACGGCGCGCGCTCAAGTCGCTTTCGGATGTTTTGAAAGGCAAACAAGGCCTTTTCCGACAAAATCTGCTCGGGAAACGCGTGGATTATTCCGGGCGCTCCGTCATTGTAGTAGGTCCTGAATTGAAGTTGAACCAGTGCGGTTTACCGAAGCATCTAGCGCTGGAACTTTTCCGGCCGTTTGTCATTGGGAAAATTCTTGAACGAGAATTGGCATTTAATATTCGTGGCGCGAACCGTTTAATAGACGAGGGAATTGCCGAGGTGTGGGCTATTCTCGAAGAAGTGATCAAGGGCAAATATGTTCTCTTGAATCGCGCGCCGACGCTCCACCGTCTCGGCATTCAGGCATTCCATCCGGTTTTGACGGAAGGTCTTGCCATTCATGTGCACCCGCTCGTCTGCTCGGCATTCAATGCTGACTTTGACGGCGACCAGATGGCCGTGCACGTGCCGTTATCCGACGAAGCGCAGAAAGAAGCCGAAGAGCTCATGGCCGCGGACAAAAATCTTTTGAAACCGGGAAGCGGCGAGGTCACATCCTCTGCGAAGCTTTTGGATATCGTGCTCGGATCGTACTGGACGACAAAAATCATTGGGAACGCCAAGGGAGAAGGAATGCATTTCTCTTCTCCAAACGCTGCCATTACCACTTACGACTTCGACGTGGTGGATATGCGCGCGAAGGTGCATGTGCTCGGTACGGAAAGCAAAAAGTATGCTGAATTCGGTGGCAAAATCTTTGAGACTTCCGTTGGCAGGCTTCTTTTCAATAGCGTGCTTCCTTCCGACTTTCCATATATCAATCGCGAAGTGGATAAGAAAGTGATGTCTAGAATCATTGACGATCTTATTGAGAAATACGGAGTGAATGGCGCGCCGGCTATTTTGGACAAGATCAAAACGTTCGGTTTTCGTTATGCGACGAAATCAGGCACGACTTGGAGCCTTGCCGACGTGCAGGTTCCGGAGAAAAAGCCTGAGATCATAGCAAAATACCGCGGCATGGCGGATCTTGTGCGGGAGCAATGGAGCGATGGGCTACTTTCGGAAGAAGAACGCTATCGAAAGACGGTGGAGATCTGGCAGGGCGCTCGCTCGGAGATTGAGAAACTTATGCCAGCGACTCTCGAAAAGCACGGATCAGTGTACGACCTCATCTATTCCGGCGCTCGGGGCTCATTCTCGCAGGTTGTTCAGATGGCGGGAATGAAGGGCCTTATCGTCAATACTGCCGGGCGCACTATTGACTTTCCGATTATTCCATCCAACAAAGAAGGACTCTCGCCGCTTGAATATTTCATCGCGACCCACGGTTCGCGCAAGGGACTTTCCGACACCGCGCTCCAGACCGCGAAAGCCGGGTATCTCACGCGCCGCCTCGTGTATGTTTCCGATGGCGTTATTATTTCCGAGGAAGATTGCGGAGACAAGGATGGAGCGCTAATCGCTCCGGCAAATATGCAAGGACTTGAGATTCCGATTTCTAAATATCTCCGCGGCCGCGTGCTTGCGAAAGATCTGTCCGTCAAGGAAGGGGGAAAGGCTCTCTTCAAACGGGGCCATATGTTCACGAAGTATGACGCGCAAGAGATAGAGGATGCGAAAATTTCTTCCGTCCTCGTTCGTTCACCGCTCTCCTGCCGGTCGCTTCACGGCATCTGCCGTCTCTGCTACGGGCTTGATCTTGCGAGGAATGATCTCGTAAAACTCGGAGAAGCGGTAGGCGTTGTTGCGGCGCAGGCGGTCGGCGAGCCGGGCACACAGCTTACGATGCGCACCTTCCACGCGGGCGGTATCGCCCAGCAGGGGGGGGACATTACTTCCGGCCTTCCGCGCGTCGAAGAAATTTTCGAAAAACGCACAATCAGAAGCAATGCCATCATATCCCACGTTGATGGGGAGGTTTCGGAAGTAAAAAATGACGAAAAAGATTTGATAATTAAAGTCTTGGTAGATGCTGAAAATGTTGCGACAAAAAAGCGCAGGTCAGCGAAAAAGCCCTCCTCCGCCAAGGCTTCGGATGATAAAGAGGGCTTGTCCCCCGTAGCTTCAGCGAAGGAGGGCGAGCACGAATACGCGACCGACTGGCGCCGCGTGGCACTCGTAAAGGTTGGCGACAGGGTAGGGAAGGGCGATGTGCTGACAGACGGTGCGGCGGATATTTCCGAAATTTTCAAACATGGGGGCAAAGAAAAAGCGGAGAATTACATCATGACGGAAGTGAACAAGATTTACGAGCTTCAGGGCGCGTCAATTGACAGGAAGCACCTGGAAGTTATCGTTCGGCAAATGTTCTCCCGCCGCGTGATTCGCGATGCGGGCGACACGAGATTCAATGTCGGACAGACGGTTGAGAACGCTTCTCTCATTGAAGAAAATATTCGGATAAGTGAAGAGGGAGGCACTGAAGCAAAGGGAGAAATGGTCGTTCTCGGTATGACAGAAATTTCACTTACGACCAAGAGTTTCCTCTCCGCGGCGGCATTTCAGAACACCTCTCGAATCTTAATCGACGCGGCGGTGCGCGGAGCAACCGACGATCTCACCGGCCTCAAAGAAAACATCTTGATCGGCCGCCTCATCCCCGCCGGCACGGGATTCTGGAAGCGCGGTGCGAAGTCAGTACTTGCGCGAGAGGAATAAAAAGAAAAGCCCCACGCAGGGTGGGGCAACTTCTATAATCTGATGTCTTGGACTTAGTAGTATTTATCAGCGGCAAAGATGAATACGAAGAACTCGACTATCAGAAATGGCACCATGAATACCAGCATTGCGAACTTCTGCCA
>CAZRNX010000028.1:0-8726 GCA_964601555.1 uncultured Candidatus Saccharibacteria bacterium
TGGCCTGGGCAAAGATGCGAGGAAGGTAAGTTATTCTTGTGGGCTGAAGTAATTCACACTTTTCCTTGTCTATATTTTTGAATACAAAGTATAATAAATCCATGCGAAGAGGCTTCACGATGCTTGAATTGCTCGTCGCCATAGGCCTCATGGTAGTTGTCATGTCTGCCGTTTTTGCGAATTACCCTGAATTCAATCGCCTCCTTTCGCTTGACGGTATTGCGAACAAAGTTGCGCTTACCATTCGTGAAGCACAGCAAGATTCGGTATCGGGCAAGGAGTTCAGGCCGGGAACGGGGTGTTATCCGGGATACGGCATACGTTTCGGCTCTCCTCCGGCGACGTCGTACATTCTTTTCGGCGACATCCCCGGTCTTCCGGGCGCAAGCACTTGCCCGCCCACAGACTCACCCGGAGACGGAATATACAACGGTGTGGCCGAGCGTATACAGACGATCGCCTTAAAACAGGGATATTCCATAACGGCACTTTGCAAGGATGCCTGCTCGGGGGCCGGAGATAACATCACTTCGCTCACGATACTCTTTCCCAAGCGCCAGACCGGTGCGGCGATTATGAGTAACCTGGGCGGCCCGCATAGTTCGGCAAGAATTACGGTGTCAAAAACAGGGTCAACCGTTACAAAACGAATTTATGTCGGAGTTTCCGGCCATGCCTATGTTCAATAGAAGGAATAAAAATCAAAATGATCGCGGTCACACCAAAGGGCGGGCAGGCTTTACGCTTCTTGAGATGATTGTTTCCGTCGGACTTTTCGCTGTGGTTGCTACGATAGCCCTCGGCGCCCTTCTTGTTTCCACGACCGCGAACAGGAAGTCCAAAACAGAGCGCGTCGCGCTCGACAGTCTCGGCTTTGTGCTGGATGACATTACGCAAAATGTGCGGTTCGGGAGCAATTACAATTGCAATTCCACGGGAACCCCCGTGCTCGTTGAATGCACGGGCTCCATTCTTAGTCTTACGGATGCAAACGGCGCAACAGTGAGGTATCGGCGGAATACTACTACGGGTGCTATAGAACGCGACACGGGTGCGGGGTGGATACGAGTGTCCGACCCTTCAGTGAACGTAGCAGCTCTCTCGTTTACTGTCCGCGGGAACACGCCCCTCTTTCGCTATCCGCGCGTTTCGGTTCGCATGCGAGGAACCGCAAGGAACTTGGACACGAAGACGGAATCTTCATTCGCCCTTCAAACCACGATAACGAAGAGAAATGCCATCGCGCAATAATTTTTCATGAAAATGAGGAAAAACACACCAGCAAATTTCGGTTTCACTCTTCTCGAAACACTCGTGGCAGTGGCGGTGCTTACCATAGCGGTAACGGCATTTCTTACGGTGATGACGCGCGGCATTTCCATCGGTTCGTATGCGGAAGACGAAATGACGGCATCTTTCCTCGCGCAAGACGCGATGGAATACATCCGCGCGAAAAAAAATGAGAATATCCTCGCTGGACTCCCCTGGCTTACGGGGTTTAAGGGCGGAGGCGGGCCGTGCAGGGATATTTCGGGGATTAATTATGTATGCAGGGTTGATACTCTTGACGATATCCCGCCGGAGTATGCCACCCGTTGCTTGCCGGCGAATGGCGATCCGTTCCCCGGAGTATGCAGACCACTCTGGTACAATTCCGGCACGGGTACGTATGGTTACAGTACGGGCGCGGGATGGGCGAGGACGAAATTCACGCGAACGATCAACATGAATGAAATTGTGGATGATCGCGAGGTGCGCGTGACTGTGACAGTGACATTTCCGCAGGGAAGAGCGACAAAGTCGACACGCTTTGACCAGAATATGTTTAATGCCATATGAGTTGGAAAAATAACAAACAAGGAATCACGCTTCTTCTCGCCCTTCTCATCATGGCCGTGCTTCTTACGGTTGCGCTCTCTGTTGCGGATCTCGCCACAAAAGAATTTGAACTCTCCTCTCTCGGACGGGAATCGCAAAGCGCCTTCTACGCCGCCGAAACAGGGTACGATTGTGCAAACTATTGGCAGAAGACATGCAAAGCATTCAGCACGACAAGCGTTACGACTACATCCAAGTGCCCAACTACTCCTGGACTTACCGTTGCGAATCCGGCCGGCGGAGTGAACGTAAGCTGCAACGGTGTTCCGCAGGGTTCTTACAACCGAACCGTAACCCAGAGCGTCTACAACACGGACCCACCCGGCCCCGAGCTCCACACCCCTGCGATTAACCTCCCGAATTATAACGGCCAGCCGGTAAGGGCAGTCGTTGAACTCCCTGGTGCGAGTTCTGCCGTTACGATACAAGTCACCGCGGAGAATACGACGGTTTCAAGTGCAGGGAGAAAAGTGCAGAGGACTTTCATGGGAATTACGAATGCGTGTTTTGCAAACGCGGATGTCATGCTCGTTATTGACAGATCGGCGCACGTTTGCGGCGGCTTCAATGCCGAAGACTACATATATCCGCCAACGAGCTGTCCCGAGCTCGAGAGCGCGAAAATAGCAATAAAAGATTTTATAAACGCTCTTGCGCCCACAGCGGGGGGAACGCACGTAGGGATGATTAGCTTCGGATATGATATTTCTTATCCCGGCGGACCGGATGTTGTTCATACAGCGGCGAATAATCCCCCTCCTCCAGGCGGTGATAACCATCTGCCACCGGTGGGGCCACCACCCGCCGAAGAAAGACACCATGCCGCGGCGGCGCTTGGTTCAGGCATACCTACTCTGGGAGTGGAAATCGACCAGATGCTAGGCGGCGGAAAGCCAAACACACCCGATGCGCTCGCGGCCGCGGTGGATGAATTCAATGCCAATGGACGTCCCGGCGTACCTCGTTTTATTGTTCTTATTACTAATGGGAATCCATTTGTTCCAAGCTTTCACATACCGCCCTCTGGAACCTCCGCATTATGTCTCGGCGCTGCCGGACATGTACACGATGGGACTGTAGGAGGGAATGATGACAACGTTACAACCCCACCTAATTGTTCACCTCTTACTTGTCCGCGCCCGCTTTCACGTTCCGAGTCTGTACTGGTTGCAAATTATGCGAAAGGTATCGACCAATGCAGCGGCTCTTTCATAAGTGCACCTGTTACGATCTATACCGTTGGGGTAGGCCCGAATGTTAATGACGGATTTGTGGAGAGCCTCGCTTCATCGCCCACTTCGGAGCATTATTATACCGCGGCAGATTATGCCGTACTTCAGACGACACTTGTCAATGAAGTTGCCGCGTGCCAGTAGTGTGGTACAATACCCGTAATTATGAAACGAATACTTACTGCTACCTGTATATTTTTTGCGTTGTTTGGATTCAGTGACACGGCGAGCGCAGCGAATTATTTCAATTGGAACTTAGAGAGCGATATAACATCAATCGGCGAAGTATATTCGTATAATGGCAATTCTATAAGGTCAGCCGACACGGCCCACAGCGGGTCCTGGGCGATGAAGTCAACCATAAATGGCGGTGATGATCGAGAGCTCGGAGCCGACGTGCCGTGGATTTATATGCCATTTGATATTGTCGGCGGACCCGCGCTCTACTATCGATGGTGGATGAAGATAAGCCCCGGGTTTAATTGGGGAAGTGGGGGCGCCAAAATGCAAGCGGGCCGCGTACTGGGAGAGAATGGCATCTATCCGGATATCTATACGGGGTACGTTACAGCTAACGGATTTTCCATATCGGGATGCGAAGTGCTCGGACCGAACCATCCGGCCAAGGGAGGAGGTTGCGACCCGGCGAATGCCGCCACCATTGCGCTGGTTCCGTTCAATATGCGCGTGATGGATGACGGCGAATGGCATGAATATATCGTGCGCGTGAAGCCGAATTCTACAGCCGTTTCTTATGACGCCGAGTTTCAAGTATGGGTTGACGCTGTTTCCTACGGCACTCAAACAGGATTCAGAATTCATGACAGCTATCCGGATCCGTTCACTGAAGCGCGGGGCGGATGGATGGTAGCGCATCGTTTTGAGACTGGCGATCCCTCGGCTGCCTCGGGATCTTCGCCGGGCGGCACCATATATCTTGATGATTTCTCTTTGGACGACGCATACAACACGCTCATTGGTGTAAGCGCCGACACTATCATTTCCGCCGCCACGGGGACTACTGCCACAGCTGTTCTCTACCCCCCCAAGTCCGCACACCAATTTGGGAAGAATCTATCTTTCGGCTCTCGCGGCGAGGATGTGAAAATCTTGCAGCGGCATTTCATCCGGGCAAGGCTTCTTGCGATGGGGAATGATACGGGTTACTTCGGCAAGCTCACCGAACGCGCGATCAAAGAGCTCCAGTATAAAGAAGAAATTGTCTGCCATGGAACGGCAACCACAACAGGGTGGGGGAACTTCGGACCGAAGACAAGGGCGGTGTTAAACAGGATTCTCTCGCCCACCCTTGGCAAATCACCCAAAACATCAGAGAATGAGGGCAATGGCCACGCAAGCCGCAATCACACCCGCTAAACGCGCGGCGCTTCTTCGAAAAGCGATCGAGAAGCACCGCTACAGCTATCATGTGCTTGACGCGCCCGAAATCTCCGACGCGGCGTGGGATGCGCTGAAGCATGAACTAGGCCTACTCGAAGCGAAATATCCGGAGATTATTACTCCCGATTCGCCGACGCAGAGAGTGGGGGGCGCCGCGCTTGCGAAATTTAAAAAAATTCCGCACGCCGTTCCCCAATGGTCATTGAACGATGCTTTCAGCGATACCGAAGTGCGAGAATTTGATGTACGCGTGAAAAAACTTTTGCGAGAATCTTACAGGCGCGAAATTTCTCCCACATATGTATGCGAATTGAAAATAGACGGCTTGAAAATAGTGCTTACTTACGAAAAGGGCATTTTGAAGACGGCGGCAACGCGCGGAGACGGGAAGGTGGGCGAAGATGTGACGGCGAATGTGCGAACTATTGAATCAGTCCCACTCAAACTTACTGAAAATATTGATGTGATTGTTGAAGGGGAGGTGTGGCTTCCATCAGACGAACTTGAGCGCATTAATAGAGAGAGAGGCCAGAAAGGGGAACCGGAGTTTGCCAATCCGCGCAATGCCGCCGCAGGAACTATTCGCCAGCTTGATCCTAAGGTCGCCGCCTCGCGGAGGCTTGATAGTTTCATGTATGATATTGCGCGAATGACCCCTCCTCCAACTCCTCCCCTTGGCAGGGGAGGAGGGTATTTCACGCAAGTGGAAGAATTGAACAAATTACAGAAGCTCGGCTTCAAAGTAAATAAAAATTTTAAAGAGTGCAAAAATATAGAAGAAGTAATTGCTTTCTGGCGCTCGTGGGACCTGCCTGCCGCCTGCCTGTCCGGTAGGCAGGGCAGGCAGGAGGCAAAGAAAAGAAAAAAACAGAAATATTGGATTGACGGCGTGGTGGTGAAAGTGAATGAGCGCGAATATCAAGAGCGGCTCGGCTACACCGGCAAAGCGCCGAGATGGGCCATCGCATGCAAATTCGCGCCGGATCAAGTGATGACCGTGGTAGAAGATATCGCGCTTCAGATCGGGCGCACGGGGGTATTGACGCCTGTCGCGCATCTGAAACCAGTGGAGATTGCCGGCTCAACTGTCTCTCGCGCAACGCTTCACAATGAAGACGAAATAAAACGCCTTGACGTGAGGGTAGGCGATACGGTGATTTTGCAAAAAGCGGGAGATGTGATTCCGGACATTGTGTCTGTGGTGAAAGATTTGCGTACGGGGAAAGAAAAGCCGTTCGTCTGGCCTAAAAAAATTATGTTGTGTGGAGGTGACGGAAAGATAGAGAGAGTGCAAGGAGTTGCGGCATGGCGGTGCGTGAATAAAAGTTCTCTTGCGCAGGTGAAGCGGAAGTTCTACCATTTCGCGGGGAAGCATGCTTTTGATATCGAGCATTTGGGGCCCAAGAATATAGACCTCTTCATGGAGCATAATCTTATCGCACGCTTTGACGATATTTTTACACTAAAACTCGGCGACCTGTTGGGGCTTCCCAGATTTGCGGAGAAAAGCGCAGAGAATCTTATTGCTGCGATACAAGAGCGGCGCAAGATTCCTCTTCCGCGATTTCTCGTGTCGCTCTCAATTCCAAATGTCGGCGAAGAAACGGCTGAAGACATTGCCGAGCACTTCGGTACTTTGGAAAAAATAGAAAAAGCGAAACAAGAAGAGCTTATCAATATTTACGGCGTGGGCGAAGTAGTGGGGAAGAGCGTGTACGATTGGTTTCGAATTCCGGAAAACAAAGCGTTGGTGAGAAGACTCACGAAACATGTGAAAGTGCTTCAAGAAAAGAAAAGCGCAGGAAACTTGAAAAAACTCACTTTGAAAAATATGTCCTTCGTTTTCACCGGCTCTCTTACATTTCCGCGCGATGATGCAAAAAGACAAGTGAAAGCGCTCGGCGGCGACGTGAATTCTTCGGTATCCAAAAACACAAGCTACGTCGTCGCAGGCGAAAACCCCGGTTCCAAATACGATGAAGCGCAGAAGTTGGGAGTGAAAATAATAGGCGAGAAGGAATTTCTAAAGATGTTGTCTGTAAAATAAGGGCTCTTCCGAAAATAACTTCTCCAGATTCGGTTTCAAATTTTTCCAAGATTCGATTTTTTCTGACTGAAAAAATCTTGAGGTGCAGCAGCAGCTGCAGTGAAAGATTTTTGACGGAAGAAAAGTCGGAGATTGGGAAAATTTGGAGGCGAGATGGGGGAGTTATTTTCGGAAGAGCCCTAAGTCACGGCCCGCACAGTATAGTGCGGGCCATTTGGGTACTCCTAGTCGAGAAATCGAAACCCGCAAAAGTGAGTAGAAGAAGAGGGTTGTTTTGTGTTTTTTGTGTATTCAATCTGTATTAAACAGATGCCGAGAGACAGAAAGATTAGCCCGAATATCATTTGTATAACAGCAAGAACCACACCGATGTTAATTACCCATGAAACGAATAGAACACATACCCCCACGGCGCAAATCAATATCGGTACGGTATAACTCCCGCATATCTTACAAAAAGCCCGTCCAATTAGCGCCAAGATTGCAACCAGCAATGCGATGGCTATAAGCATTCCAAGAAAATACAGGAAGGCCACACCGCCATCAACTCCAAACTGTTCTTGAATCCAAAATTTCATAGTACTACCTCTTTCTGCTGCGATACGTTGCGATACTACAAACACTATTTCATAGTACCTATTTTTTGTCAACTCCATTACCGATTTTTGTTAAATGCGCTATCATACGTCTATGATCACTACAGACGATATTAAGAATCTCGCTCACCTTGCGCGAATAGAAGTTCCGGAGGAAGAGATGGGGAAATTGGCGGGTTGCAAATGCGCCGGCGCGGGAAGGGAATTATGAGAAAGATCGTGACCGCTTTCCAGAAATTCCTGTACGACACGAGACAGAGAATTGAACTGGACCTCAGAAATCTCAAGATGTTTTTCGGGCTTGTCACATCACTTCCAAGATCGGCGACTGGCTACTTCGCAAACTATATTTATTCAATCCTTGCATATGCGTGCGCATAGCAAGTAAGGGCTCTTCCGAAAATAACTCCCCCATCTCGCCTCCAAATTTTCCCAATCTCCGACTTTTCTTCCGTCAAAAATCTTTCACTGCAGCTGCTGCTGCACCTCAAGATTTTTTCAGTCAGAAAAAATCGAATCTTGGAAAAATTTGAAACCGAATCTGGAGAAGTTATTTTCGGAAGAGCCCTAAGTGCAAAACTCGTAGAAAATTCACTACTTTTGGAAAGTCATGCAGGCAAGCATGACTGTTTGAAGTGTCTGTTGAAAAGGGGGACGGAGGAGTTTCGTAATTCAAAGTTCACCCGCACTTATCTGGCGGTTTTTGCGTTTCCATCGCTTCAATTCTGTGGATAATTTCTCCCCAAAGAAATCTTTTACTTTGGTATAATAAAAGCAATGGGATAAAGTGAAAATTTTCAAAAAATCATTGATCTCGTTACTGTTGACGAGCTTCTTTTTGCTTGGCAGCGCTTTTGTCGCGCGCCTTGCTTTAGCGCAGGCGGCGTTTAACAGAGAAATAAATTATCAAGGGAAACTCACGAATGCAAGCTCGGTGCCGGTTGCCGACGGGAGCTACCACATGATGTTCCGGCTTTACACCGTACCAACGGGCGGCGCAGCTATTTGGACGGAAGATAGAAGCACGGCGGCGGGGGACAGGATTTCGGTAACAAACGGCCTTTTTTCAGCAATGCTCGGAAGTTCAACTGCGTTCACAAACATAAACTTCAACCAAACGCTCTACCTCGGCGTTGAGGTCGGCGGCTCCGGCGGCGCGCCGTCTTTTGACGGAGAGATGACGCCTAGGAAGAAACTCGGCGCAGTGCCGGCCGCTTTTGAAACCGAGAAATTCGGCGGCCTTGCGACTACTTCTTTCTTTCGGACCGATGCGGCCAATTCTACCTCTACCTTCTCCACGTTTCTTACAGTAACGCAGAATGGCACGGGCAATATCGCCGTCTTTACCGGCAGTGGAAATGTGGGAGTCGGCACCACGACTCCGGCTTTTACTTTCCATGTCGCGAGCACCACCGGTGCGCGTCTTGCAATTACCGACACCTCAGCGGGCGCCAATCTCAAGCACTGGATCATGCGTTCTGCAGGAGGGAATCTCTATTTTGCGACATCGAGCGATGCGTATGCCACAAGCACTGTGCCCGCCCTTGCCATCACTGCGAATGGCTTCGTCGG
>CAZRNX010000029.1:0-8707 GCA_964601555.1 uncultured Candidatus Saccharibacteria bacterium
GCAAAAAAGAAGTTATCGTTTGCGAACCGTTTTTCCCGTCCTCGTTCTCTTGGTTTTAATTTTTGCTGGCACAGCGATCTATTTCTATTGGCAGGCGAGTGTGCTAAAAAACGCGCCGGAAGAGACTGTTGACAGTAAAGATGAAAAAGTTATAAAAGAAGTGCAGAAACTCATGATTCTTCCTGAAGGAGAGATGAGGACAATTGCGACTGTGTCCGATCCGGAGGCGCTTCTTGGCCACCCATTTTTCCTGCACGCGGAGCAAGGAGACAAAGTGCTTATCTTCCGTCCGTCCGGCCGCATCATACTCTTTCGTCCAAAAGCCGGAAAAATCGTTGAAGCTGGAATCTTAGACGCTGGCGAGCCGTTTCCGGTTAAGTAATCCACAGGCAGGAGAGTTGTAAAAATGGGGAAGTAGTATACTATTATTATACTTTTATAAATATCTAATTTTTAACTGCCATGTATAAATCACTCACCACGCTTCTTGCTGTTCTTGCCATTGTACTTGCGGGGAGCACATATTATTTTTATGACAAACTCGCTGCGGTAAAGAAAAATCCCCAGATAGTCACACAGGAAGAAGCCGCGCAACTGACCGCGGTGGTCGGGAAACTCATGATGCTCCCTGAAGGAGAAGTGCCGACTGTCGCGACGGTAACTGATCCGGAACTTTTAAAAGAACAGGAGTTCTTCGTAAGCGCCAAGAAGGGGGATAAGGTTCTCATCTACACGAACGCGAAGAAGGCAATTCTCTATAATCCAAAGACTCATAAAATAGTTAATGTCGCACCGGTAGTCATAGGGCCGTCCGAACAAGCTCCGAACGTTCCCGCAGCAGCCGTGACGGAAGAGGAAAATACTGAAAATCTGTAAGATTCATGATGGCAGGCAGTTTGGGCAGTTTCCCTTCCTCGCATCCCGCCTGCCTTGCCTGCGCAAGCATGGCAGGCAGGCTTTACCCACGCCATTTAGAAAAGTCTAAGGGCTCTTCCGAAAATAACTCCCCCATCTCGCCTCCAAATTTTCCCAATCTCCGACTTTTCTTCCGTCAAAAATCTTTCACTGCAGCTGCTGCTGCACCTCAAGATTTTTTCAGTCAGAAAAAATCGAATCTTGGAAAAATTTGAAACCGAATCTGGAGAAGTTATTTTCGGAAGAGCCCTAAGAAGGCGTGAGGCCTACGCCGCTCGTCATGAAAACTGCCCAAACTGCTACTATCCAAAATGAGTCTTATTGTGATGTTATGTTTTTTTGGCTTGCATTCTTCCTTTTTTTCTCTCCACAGGCCATATCCGCCGAAGATTATACCAGCGCAAATTTTATACTCCGCGATCCCGTACTTACGAATGAGGGAGGGTATTCTTCCTCTGCATCTTTTCAATTCACTTCCGCAACAGGGCAAGTTGATGCGGGAAGGGGTACAAGCGTCACATTCATTCATTGCGCCGGATTCCTCTACTTCCCGCAAGGATCCACCGAACCCTGCCCGGATGCAGTGGTAAGCCCTTCACCTTCTCCTTCACCTTCTCCATCGGGAGGAGGTGGCGGCGGGCTGACTCCTGCGCTGTATCTTCCACCGGAAGAAACGCCTGGAATATGTTTCCGCAAGGGCGACTTAAACGATGATTGCAGGGTTAACCTCGTAGACTTCTCTATTGCCGCGTACTGGTACAAACAGGTGCTTTCTGAGAGATTTCTTGAAGTAGAGAAAAAGAAATTGAACGGCGACGGGCGGGTTAGCCTTCGGGATTTTAGCATCATGGCGTATTGGTGGACAGGATGATCTAGTAGCTAGTTACTGGTCGCTAGTCACTAGTAAAAATATGCTTAAAAAATTTATTTTTCTTTTAATATTCTGCACGCTTCCGCTTTCCGTATCTGCGGCAGAGCTGTATTTCGTTCCCCATTCTTTCCATGACGGCGAATATGGCGTTGCCGTTGTTCTTGATACGGTTGAATCAATCAATGTTATTGAGGCGGGGGTAAATATGCCCCCAGGCGCTATCTTTCGGCGTACAAGCGATGGCGGTTCCATTGTCGCGCATTGGGTTGATGCTCCCGCATATGATTCTTTATCGCATTTGGTGTATTTTTCTGGAATTATCCCCGGAGGATTTTCCGGAAAGCAGGGGAGGGTGCTTATCGTGTATTTTACCGCAAATACCGAAATTTCAGGCAGCTTTTCGTTCGATTCAGAGAAAACAAGCCTGTATGAAAACAGTGCAGAGCCAAAAAATTCAGCAATCACTTCTACTCCGATCGCTTTTGCACCTTCGGTATTTGAGGAAGCAGAGCAGATTCGTGTCCGCGACGTCGGCGAAACAGGAGGCGCGCAGACCGATAATACGCCGCCTGCACCATTCAGGGCGTATATTTCGCAAGACCCTGAGATGTTTGAAGGGAAATACTATGCCGTCTTTTCCGCGAAAGACGATCTTTCCGGCGTTGCCGCATACTTCGTCGCAGAAGGAGGAGAACGCGAAACAAAAGACTACTCTACTCTTGCTTGGAAGCCGGCAAAGAAAGGCCCCTACATTCTTGAGGTCCAGAATAGGAAGAATTACGTTTATGTGAAGGCAGTAGATCAAGCCGGGAATGAAGAGGTTATCGTTATAGCGCCGGAAAGAAAGTTTTCCACCCCTCTTTCGCCTGGGGTGTTCTTATTTGGGAGTATAATACTTCTTATAGGCGCGGTAATCGCCTTGATTTTTGTGGTACATAGATATGGTCGCGCAAAAACATAACCTCTCGCTTCATTATCGTGAAGATAATGCCAAAAAAGAATTTTGAAAAACATTTTGGGAAGAATCTTGAAAAAATCCTTGCCATTTTTCTCCCTCTCTTTTATTACTTGCTCTTTGCGGGTTCTGTTTCTGCCGCCTCGCTCTCGTTAAGTCCCGCAATGGGCGAATTTGAAGTTGGGAATGTTTTGGAAACTTCCATCCTGCTTGATTCGGAAGGAAGTGCTGTAAATGCGCTGAATGTAGAACTCCGCTTTCCGGCAGAGAAACTCCAGTTGATAACGCCGACCACGGGGAACTCCATAATTTCTCTCTGGACCGCCCAACCTTCTGTGGACAATAATGCCGGTATACTGCGCATGCAGGGCGTCACTCCGGGAGGAGTGAACGTTTCGCAGGGGCTTGTCACGAGGCTCCGTTTTCGCGTGCGCGCTCCTGGTGACGCGTATGTGAAATTCAGCGATACTACGAGAATTTTGCTCCATGATGGTGCGGGAACGGATGTTCTTCGCGATACGAGTAATGCTGTTTTTTCGCTCCGTTTGCCGCCCCCTCTGGGGCCGGTTGTGGTGTCTCCGACTCATCCAGACCAAACGCGATGGTACTCTACAAAAACATCGCTTCTTCAGTGGACGACCATCATTTCTGAGGTAACGGGTTTTAGCTATGTCCTCAACGAGGATCCGGTGGATTTGCCGGATGATATCTCCGAAGGAAAGAAACAATCGGTGACATATAAAGATCTTTCCGACGCGGTGCATTATTTTCATGTGAAGTCGCTTCAGGGATCGTCTTGGGGCGGCATCACGCACTTCACTGTACGGGTTGACACGACGCCCCCTGCGGAATTCCCGGTGGATATCTTGCCCGGAGAGCGAACAAGCGAGAGAACTCCCATCGTTCAATTTTTTACCACAGACGTTCTTTCGGGCATTGATCACTACGAGCTCAAGGTGATCTCGCTTTCTCCGAGGGCTGCCGAGAAAAACCCTTCGCCGGAGCCGCTCTATGTGGAAGCTCGAAGCCCGTTCATCCTTCCCGAACTGTCGCCGGGCAACTTCGACATCCTCGTCCGTGCATATGATAAGGCCGAGAATTATCGTGAAGAAACGAAGCGGCTGTCTGTCACCACCCCGTTCTCGGAAAATTTTGACGACAAGGGCGCTTATATTTGGGAAGAGTATATCCCATGGTGGGTGCTTTTCATTATCCTTTTTCTTATTATCTGTATCCTTTTTATCCTTGCGCGTATTTTGAAGAAATGGCGCAAAAGCATGGAACATCGGCGCATGACGCAAGTTTTACCGCAGAAAGTCACGGAACAGCTGGAAGAACTTAAAGAATATCACAAAAGATATGGCAAACTTGCAGTACTTCTTCTTTTCGCGCTGTCTGGCATCTTCTTGGACAGCGGAAGAACTTTTGCACAAGAAGCGGAAAGCGAGAGGCTCCCGCCGCCCCTCTTTGAATCCGTATCGCGCGATATCACGAATGAAGATATTTTCTACGCCGGAGGCAGAACAACCGCGTCGAACATTGAAGTGATTCTCTATGTCCAAAATGCGCGAAGCGGCGAAATTCTTTCAAAAAAGATTACTTCAAACAAGGAGGGCGAATGGTTCTACCGCCACGATACTTTCCTCGCTCCGGGGGTGTATACTCTCTGGGCGCAAGCAAAAGCGGGAGATCAAGTGTCGCCTCCGTCGCCAGAACAGTCCATAAACGTACGCGAGACTGTTCTGCAAATCGGATCGTCGCGCTTCTCGTACGATTTCCTCTATCTCGCGCTTATCGCCCTTCTTCTCTGTGTTATTCTCGCTCTTCTTCTTGCCATTCTCATTCATTGGAGGCATGGGAAAAGACTGCACATGCTCTGGATGAAAGAGGTGCGCGAAGCGGAAGATGCGGTGCGAAACGGTTTTGCAGAGTTGCGGCATGACATAGAAGTGGAACTCGGGCTTCTGAAGAAACTGTCTCACTCGCGCGCATTCTCTGAAGAAGAGGAGAAACGCGAGAAGGAGCTCCTAAGTGATCTTGAGAAAATCGAGAATACAATAGGCAAAGAAGTGCTTGATATTGAAAGGGCTTTACTCTAATGCTCCTCTTTCGGACTTCATCCGCCCTTCACGAAGAAGAACAGTACACGCCATTGACTTTCTTAGTGAATTATACTAGGGTATACGACAGCGCGCCTGACTTATGTTTGATTTCTTGCGCCAGGGGCTGTTGTTGCTTGACAGCTGGATAAATCTAAATGTTGGGGTGTGTAATTATGTTGAAACGAAAAACTGGATTTTCATTTTTGTTCATGATTCTTGCCGTTATCATTAGTGCCGTGGTGCTCTTGGGCCGATGGGTAATGGCGGAGGGAATTGCGACGAGTAAGCCGTTCTCATTAACGCTCGGGCAAGATGGAAATCAGGCGGTGGAACGTAAGCCGTTCCTGCCCGAAAAAAGCAGGACGCTAAAAGAATTTGTGTTCGACTTTAACAAGCCGGGCGCGAATGCCACGTGGGAGGAATTTCGAGCTCTCGTGGCTCTTAACAGCGGTCAAAGAGTAAAAGCTTCCCAAGAAGACTTTTTTTGGGATCGTCGTGTTGACGTTGTAGACTGCCATAAAGTTTTCCCAAATGGCGTTACAACGGTTTGGACCGGCGGGAAAGGCAGTGGACGATTTGGGACGAAAAAGCGTCCTTGCAGAAAAAATGAGCAAGCGGTTACCATTGACGGACAACCGATTGCTCTGACATCCTGCGGCAATCCGGTAGTCTCAAGTCTAAAACCGGAGCCGAAGGTGGTGGAGGAAAAAAAGACGGAGGTGTTTCTGGGGCCAGGACGTCCGCTTCTTCATGCGCGATCTCGGCAATATATACCGAATTGTGGGTGGATTTTCGGGGCGTATGACATGGCTGTGTTCTCGACAGGGTGCGGTGGGTATGTAACGTTCGCTGTTTCTGACTAAACCTAAATTAGGAGTAGTGCAATGAACAGACAGTTTTTTCTGGTATTTCTTTCGGTAATTCTCAGCGGGTGTGCGACAGCGGGGCCATCACTCGGTGAACTTACTGCTAGCGATGGCACGAAGTTCTATATTCCAAAGAGTGGTGTCGGAGATGAGGGTGGCCCAATGATGACGGGAATTGTTGTGCGCGATAAAAACGGACAACTCCGTCATGATATATCGCAATTTTCGTCCGGTACAAGCACGCAGCAAGATGTTCTAGGGAACAGTATTCCAGCTCTGATCAATGCAGCCGGGAACGTGGGTTCAGCGGCGGCTTTCGGGATTAGTTTGGATGCTCCGCAGACTAATATAAGCGAGAAGACCAATATTAGTCAGAAAGGCGGCGGGGCAACTGGCGGAAAGGCAGTTTCTGAATCCGAAGTTGGAGATGTTGCGGGTGGTGAAGCAAAAGTCGGCAACATCACCACGACAGCAAAAACCGGTCCAGTGATTGTCGATGCCAGTAAGAAAACCCACCTTGGTCCCGGCGCTCGGCTTAACTCGCCCACGACTGCCACGACGAAGATTCACGTCGGGGACAACCGCGGAGGTGTGGTTCAGGGGATGAGTCAAGCAGGGAATGGCAATCACGGCAACCAAAATGCCGTCTTGTTCGGCACGAAAAAGTACTAAACTGCAATTTCCTTGTAAGGGATTATGAGGAGAAATTAAACCGACGAGGCCCTTGCGAGAATGCACCGGCCTCGTTCTTATATATTCTCTAAATTAACAACACTTAATGTTATTATGGAGGTGTATCGTGTACAACTTGGTGATATTGATTGCTTCTCTCATGACCGCGAACATATGGGCGGTGGGAGAGACTCGAACCATTCCTGTTGGGAGCGTGGAGGCGAATTCCGGCGCAACTGCCTCGCATTTATATTGGGGCGAGTATCAGGATCTTTACAGCGGCACGGAGTATAGAGCCGAGAAGAAAGAAGAGAAATGGGAAATCTCTGGAAAATTCCGTGATACGTTTTGTCTCCTTAACCCCGAATTTTTTAAAAAAAGGGGTTGTACTGAAGACGGTTTCAAGCATCTTCCGGCGGGTGTGAAGTGGTATTTCCCACTCCCCGAAAAAATGCGCAAGCAAGCGAAAAATTTTGTTATCATTCCCGCCAATAATACTGTGCCGGTATCTGTCACGGTTCGTAATGAACCGGAAACGGCAATACCGACGCCATCTCTCGAATCACTGCAGGCGGAAATTGAAAGTCTCAAGGAAGAAATGGCCAGACTTAAACTAGAGCTTGCACTCGCTAAAATCACCGACGAAAGGAAAGGAGAAATGGATACCATAATGGCAATCGGCATAGAGCCGCAAGTACTTTTGGATTCCTATCCAGCCGCGCGCACGACGTTGCACAACACATTTGCGGAAGAAACAAGTTGGCCCAATCTGCGAGCTCATGATGCTTATTGGGACACTCGCTTCTGGATGTATACAGCCCTTATGGCAATTGTCTGGGCTGTTCTTACCACAATCACTGCATTGTTACAGCGGTCGGGTAAAAAAAACGCAGAACGATATCTTGAGTTTTCTCGCAAAGAAGCCGACGTGCTCCATAAGAAAATGTTTGAGTTGTCGAATCGTGGCGTCGCGACCTGATAGCGTGCTGAGCAAATATTTGTTCTTTCTTAACATTACACTCCGGCAATCCAAAGTCCCCATCCGCAAGAGATGCTTTGGAAAGTCGAGACCGCCTCATGCGTCAAAAGAACGCGGGCGGTTTTTCTTTGTATGCTATAATTCTCTCATTATGAAAAACATCATGAAAAAATTCGTATACTCATTCTTGATGCGAATGGCAATCCGGAAGGGGAGGTTCAAAGTATTGACTTCATGACCGGTTTTATTCCCCCCAATGCCACGGCAAGGGAGGCCGCCATCGGCCGTCCGGTAGATATTTTGATACGGCCCGGCGGTACGATCTATATAAGCGATGCCAAAGCGGGTGCTCTATATAGAATTGTCCACAGGCCAGTCTGGAAATTGGGGCATATAATATAAGTACTGTGAAAAAGGCACCCATCGTCCTCATCGGCTTTGCACTGATCGCCATAGGTCCGCTTTTGCTATTGGCGCAGACTACTACCGGAAGCGATTCAACAGCGCTCCCTCCTGTTATCTCAAATATCCGCGCGGAAAATATTATGGGGCCGGGAGTACAGATCATATGGATCACCGATATTCCTTCAGATTCACGCGTTATGTACGGAACTACGCCCGGATACTACTCCGGCTTTTCGGATTATCGGTGCGATGGCGGAGGTTTCGCCACGAATCATTGCATTAACTTGACGGGACTCTCCTATAATACTCTCTATTATTACAAGGTAGGATCCGTGAGTTCGCATGGCGCGGGTTCCTACTCATCCGAATACAGCTTCACTTCGGCGACTTCGCCATACTCCAACCAAACATATTCCACCACGACCTCAACGGAATCCACAGACACGTCAACTACATCCTCGACAACAAGTCTGGGCGATCATACCGTTCCGCTTGCTCCGACGAATCTCTCCGGAACTCTTCTCTCAAACGGCGCCGACGCGCTCATTTCGTGGACGGATAACGCGACAAATGAAACCGAGTACCGGCTTTATTTTCGACCTCTTTACGGAACATGGGGACACTTCTCGATTACGGTAAATACCACTTCATACACTTACTATAACCAGCCCGCCGGCACATATGAATATAGCGTCGGAGCATGCAATTCTTACGGATGTTCGGGGTATGCATCTTCTTCGGTATTTGTCACAAGGGGTGGAAGCACGGCTCCTTCTTCCGAAACAACAACATCGACCACAACCGGCGCGACCGATACAATTACCGCCAGCGAACCGCAAAAGGTTTCTTTCTCTGTAACTGTTGGCAACCGTTTCTGCGATACTAACCAATGGGAGACACTTGCACCTGTTACTTTTCGCGTTTCTCCTTTTGAAGGCGGGG
>CAZRNX010000030.1:0-8343 GCA_964601555.1 uncultured Candidatus Saccharibacteria bacterium
AATTAAAAAAGATATGCGGGGTATGTGTTTGGGTTATTATTCATCGCTTTGTCTTTTTGGAGATATGAGGTGAGCAAAGGAATTTCTGGGTGTGATTTTTGGAATGATTTTATTGACGCACTTCCGGAGCGAAGCTGATATTTTGACTCCACGCCAAGCACCCTCCGTCCTTCAAGCGAAAGAATGAAGTCTACCTCGTGTTTTTGCTTGTCGCGCCAGAAGTTGAACTCAATCCCTTTTTTAACAAACTGCATTGCCATGCCGTTTTCCAAGAGTGCGCCCTTGTCGGTACGATCCTTTGGGACACGAAAATCGTTGATTGCCGCATTGCGCAGTCCGGTATCAAAAAAATATACTTTCGGACTTTTCACGATTTCCGTTCTTTTGTTGTTGAAAAACGGCCGCACTGGACGGCAGATATATGTCTTCTCTAAAAAATTGAGAAACTTTTTTACAGACGCAAATGAATAGTCCGAGAGATGCGAAAGCTCACTGTAGTCAATAAGGTTCCCAATCTGAAGTGCGAGTCCTTTCGCGAGGTTGTTTAATTTATAATCGTCGATTAAGCCGACGATGTCTTTCACTTCTCGTAAAAAGAAAGTGTTGTAGATGTTGCGGAGAATTTCTTTCTTCACTTCTTCGCTCTCCTCGAGCACCACGCGCGGATATCCGCCGAAACGGAGATACTCTTCATACAGATTCACAAACCGTTCGTGTAAGCCTGACTCTTCCACTGAATGTCTAGCGGCATAGGGGTTTGCGCCGAGGAAATATTCTTCATACGCCCTTTTTATATTTATGTCGCGCACCTCAAGGAATTCAGAGAAGTCAAATGGATAAAGTTCAAAAATAAGAATTCTGCCAACAAGGTATTTCATTGCCTTCACGGTGATGTCCGGTGCGGACGACCCGGAGATGACTATCTTCGTCTTTGTTCCAAGCGCCGTTTGTTTGTCGAAAATATACTTGAGAACTTTCCCACCGGCTCTTGCATAGTGAAATTCATCGATGAAGAGAAATTTTTTTTTATTTACGTATGCGGCGATGAAACTATCCGGGTTTTTTTCGAACAATTCCAAGATAGAACGGTCATCGAATGAAATAGAAACCGCTTCCGGAAAACGTGTAAACACGCTTTTGAGCATGGTAGTTTTGCCGGCTTGCCGCGGGCCGACAATGGCGAGTATTTCAGGAGAATCCAAATACTTCTCAATTGTCTTTTCTAAATTCCTTTGAATATACATGGTTTTGGGGTATTTTTACTAAAGTTAACCTATATATGAATATTAGCATAAACTAAAATTTATGCAATAGTAGTAAATGAAAGTCTAAAGTGAGAATGGCTGGCGGTGAAGTACGTGGAGTGTTTGTTACGCCTGCTTCCTCCTCCCCCAGAGTTCCTGCCCAATCATAAAGAGGTTGCTCACGGTCCAATAGAGGGCTATTACAGAAGAGAGTGTGTAGGATATGCCGAATACCATTACTGGGAAGACGTAGCGCATCTGTGTGCCCATATTTCGCGCAAACTCTTCTTGGAATGTTTGTGTTTCTCCAGGGCTTGGCGGCGGGGGGGTGGCCGGCATTGATAGCTTAATCTGGAAATACTGCGTCGCGGCGGCACAAAGTGCGAGAAGGGCGCTTTTGGCCGTAATATCTATAAACCCCAAGAATTTGAAGTTCACTGTCTCCGGAACACTCATGGAAGAATAGAGAAGTGTTGTGTCAAAAGAAGTCGAGAGGTGGAGGAATACGAAATAGAGAGCGAGGATGATTGGAAGCTGTATTAAGATGAGAAAAATTCCGGAAAATGGGTTAATACCCTCTGTTTTATAGAGCTCCATCATAAGAAGCGCCTGCTTCTCTCTATTGTCTTTATATTTTTCTTTGAGTGCCTTGAGCTTCGGTTCAAGTTCGCGCATCTTTCTCTGCGCTCGTATCGATTTTTGTGCAAGAGGAAAGAGGAAAAGTTTCACTGCGAGAGTCAGAATGACAACCGCAAGCCCCACATCCCCATTAGGCAGAACGCTCACAAGATACACAAGAGCGTTGTAGGTCGGCTCGTAGAGTACCGTATTAAATGCTTCTTTCATGTTGTTAAAAGTAATTCTACCACAACCTTAATGGATCGCCCCCGCCTTTTTGAAGATTTCTATTATCTCGCCTTTTATGGTTGAAAACTTGGCATCTTTTGCGTCTTTTTTGTAAAAAAACATATACACTCCGCTCTTTAGGGCTGGAAGAAGTTCCTGTACGGCAGAGTAACCGCGGCGGCGGAGCCTGTTTCTCTCCACCGCATTTTTAGCAACTTTTACGGAAACCGCAAAAGAAGTTTGTGCTATTTCCAGATCTTTGGGGGAGGCCGCTCGCAGGGTGAAGAGTTGCGTGTGAAAAACCTTTGTTTTTGGGAAGGTTTTTGTAAAAAGATCTCGTGGAATTTTATTCTTTCTTGGCAACACAAATGGGCGCGGGTTGGCTTACGCCGAAAGTTTTTTTCTCCCAATCCGCCTTCTTCTCTTCAGTACATTTCTCCCGGCTTTAGTTTTTGTGCGGACAAGAAAGCCGTGGGTTTTTTTTCTTTTGCGCCTTTTTGGCTGGTAAGTAATTGACATGTGACTACTCTATCAAAAAAAGAAAAAAAAGCAATCAAAAAAACTTATCAACAACTTATGAACATAGATATCCTCTTTCAACAAGTTCTTTATTTTTTCCACATCAAGTATAATTTCTCCAAGAGAAAATTTTTATGGACAGCAAACAACTATGGGACAGTGTTCTTCTGGAGGCCGAGCTATCGGTTTCAAGAGCAAACTTTACGACGTGGTTTAAGAACACTCGAATTGCAAAAATAGACGGAGGAACGGTGTATGTGGGCGTTCCGAACGAATTTATTCGCGAATGGCTCTCGTCAAAGTATTCAAAATTCATCTTACGCGTTCTCCGCGAATCTTCCGATTCAGTACGAGGGGTTGAATATACTATTGCCGCCGCGGAAGGGAAGGAGCCGGCCGAAAAGAAACACACGGAAGCGGAAAAGCGCTTTCAAGGAATGGAGTTACCGTTAAGTGATCTCTATATTAACAAGGAAGACAACCTTAATCCGCGATATACCTTTGAAAACCTGGTGGTTGGCCCATTCAATGAGGTTGCTCAGGCCGCGGCAGAGGCAGTAGCAAAGCGCCCAGGCCTTACATATAATCCGCTTTTTATCTACGGGGGAACCGGATTGGGGAAAACTCACATTATTCAGGCTGTAGGAAACTTTATAAAAAACGGACAAGAGAAGCGTCGGGTGTATTATGTGGCGTCTGAAAAATTTACCGTGGAGTTTATCAACTCTCTCAAGGCGAATAGAGTTAATGAGTTTAAGGAAAAGTACAGGAAGTACGACGTGTTTATAATGGACGATATCCAATTTTTGGTCGGGAAAGATAAGACGCAAGAGGAATTGTTCCACCTCTTTAACACTCTTTACGAAACCAATCGACAGGTTATCTTTTCTTCCGATCGTCACCCGAATCATATTGCCGGACTTGAGGAACGCCTGAAGTCGCGCTTCGGCGCCGGAATGATAGTTGATGTGAGCACGCCGGAATATGAGTCGCGGGTCGCCATAGTAAAACACAAAGCGAAAGCGAACAACTATGTCCTTGGGGAGGCATTGGTGAGTTTCCTTGCGGCATCATTAGAGTGCAGTGTTCGCGAAATGGAAGGGATTTTAAACTCTATTATTTGCCAGTGCCGTATGAAAGGAAGAGAGCTTGCTGTGAATGAAGTAAAGGCGATTATAAAAAACAGTATTCTTCCTAAAAAGACCGCATCTGTTAAAGATATTATACGCATCGTCTCGGAATTCTACCAAGTGGAGGAAGGGATGCTCTATGAAAAAACCAGAAGGAAAGAGATTGTAAAGCCGCGTCAGGTTGCTATGTACATCCTCCGAGAAGATTATAATATTTCTTTCCCAACAATAGGTGAGAAATTTGGCGGGCGTGACCATACAACCGTTATACACTCTTGTGAGAAAGTGAAGGGCGACTTAAAAACCAACCCAAGGTTATCTGAGGACTTAACACAGATCAGATCTATGTTATAGTTGTGGTTTACTTGTGGAAAAGTATATAAATATGGTGTATATAGTGGAGTACGCATTGTGTATAAAAACGAAAGGAGTTATATCGAATAAAATAAGTAAAAAATTATCCCCCATTGTTCATAATAAAGCGCCATATATCCACAATGTTATTTTACAAAAAACATAAGGAAGACAACCATAACAGATACTTCTCCCAATATCCACAACACTCATAATAGTAATAATCTATAAAAAAGATATACAGAAAGTATATTACTGCATTTAATATCTAAAAAACAACTGTATGAAAATAGAATGCATTAAAGACAATCTAAAGATAGCAATGGAACGAGTGGCTAGAATGGTTGGAAAGAACCTCTCTCTTCCTATTTTGTCTGGGGCGCTCCTTTCCTGGGATGAAAAGAAAAACTCCCTCACTCTTCGTGCAACCAATCTTGACCTGGGGATAGAGGTATCGGTTCCTGCAAAAATAGAAGGAAGCGGAGAGGTTGTTATCCCGCCATCGGTTCTTACGGGTATTCTTTCTGGAATTTATGATAAAAAAATAACACTGGAACTTTCGAATGGAAACCTTTCACTTGTTTCACAAAACGCATCGTCTGTCATAAAAGGTGTGCACAACGACGACTTCCCAACACTCCCAGTTATTTTAGGGGCGAAAGTGTTTGAAATGCCGGCGAACAAGTTTTTTGAAGGAGTACAAAGTGTTTGGTATGCGGCGGGAACATCGGATATAAAACCAGAAATCGCGAGCGTATATATGTATGGCGACAGCGACTCTATAAGATTTGTAGCAACAGACTCTTTTCGGCTTGCTGAAAAGAAAATTCAAATACGATCTTCCATTGAAGATGGAATTCGTCTTTTAATCCCGTATAAAAATATCATTGAAATAATGAGAGTTTTTGATGGGGTTTCCGGAGATATTACTATATCATTTAATAAAAACCAAGTATCTTTCTCCATGCCCGGGATACATATTACTTCTCGAGTTATTGACGGCGTATTTCCGGACTATGAACAAATTCTCCCGAAAGATTTCGTGAGTAATGCGGTGGTTCTTAAGCAAGACTTTCTGAATATTTTGAAAATATCCACTATTTTTTCAGACAAACTTAATCGAATTAACCTCACAATTTCTCCAAAGAAAAGAATATTCGAGGTACAGTCGCAAAATGCCGCTGTAGGAGAGAATGTATCCCATGTAGATGCATCTCTCTCTGGTGAGGATATTTCGCTCGGGTGCAACCATAAATATCTTTTAGACTGTTTTCAGTCTATAAAACAAGAAAGCGTAAGTATCTCTTTTGCTGGACAAGGAAAGCCCCTTGTTATCCAGGGCGCGGGGGATAAGAGCTTCCTCTACCTTGTGATGCCGCTTACGGTATAAAGTAGAGAGAGCGCGTTTAGAACCATGTTGCACATTACAGAATTCTTTAAAAAGTTTTCCGGTATCACCCCGCCCGAGAAAAGCATCAAAGATGCTGTTATTCACGCTGTCTTGAAAGAAGTGGGGGAGAGAATAGAAGCAAAAAATATTAGAATCCAAAATACTTCCAGCTCTACTTCTGTCCTTCTTTTAGTATCTCCGGCACTTAAAAGCGAGATTTTTACGCACAAGCAGGAGATTCTACAAGACCTTAAAGAATCACTGGGATCAAAGGCTCCAACGGGGATGTGGTAGCGCTTTGATGAGTCGCCCACGCACGGACAGGAGCTTCCCAGTTCTCAAACTGCGAATCATTCCACGGCGCTCCTGGCACAGGACCACGCGGGTTGTTTTTGTCTACCCAGTATAATATTTCATGCGTATTTTCAAGATTGCCATCCGTCCACATACCGCGGAGCACAGGCTTCAAGTCTTCCGGCTCCGGCTCTGGGCGAGTGAAATATTCATTCGGCGAGAGGGCAAGAACCTCGCTCATGATTGCATTCCACATTGGCGCAATAATAAATCCGGCAACCTGCTTCGTCATCGGAGTTGCGTCGTTGTTGCCCGCCCATGACCCAAGGACAAATGATGGCGTATAGCCAATAATCCACGCATCACGGTAGTCATTAGACGTCCCTGTTTTTACCGCAACTTCGCGGTCTGGAAAATGAAGGAAAGAGCTGTTCCCAAATGCCGGTGTGCGCGCGGCGTTGTCAGAAAGAATGTTACTTATTTTTCGCGCGATTTCCGCCGGGATAACCTCCTCTGTTTCTTGTCTCCACTCTTCCAATACGTTTTCTTCGCGGTCCTCAACCTTAAGTATGTAAGAAGACGGATTTCTCACCCCCTCATTTGCGAATACTCCATACGCATTTGTCATTTCCAAGAGAGACACCTCTCCAGAACCAAGGACGAGGGTGAGCCCATATCGCTTTGGGTCGGTGAGCGTTGTAATTCCCATCTTTCTGGCGGTAGAGAGGGAGTCTTTCACCCCGGCAAGATAGAAAACTTTCACCGCTGGAACATTCACCGATTGCGCCAAGGCACTCCGAAGCGTCATTGGTCCGCGATAACTGTGGTCATAGTTTTCCGGACTATAACACTCGTCAGGATTCATTTCTGACGCCCTTGGAGTCCCGCCGGGAGCGCAGGATGAATTAAACTCCGTCGGGAGATCAAAGACCACTGTATCTGGCGTATACCCTTTCATAAACGCGGTTGCATATACGAACGGCTTAAAAGATGAACCAGGCTGTCGGTTCGGAGCAATAGCGACATTAAAGTTTCCGTCTATGTCTTTATTAAAATAATCACGGGATCCAACCATGAGAAGGATCTGCCCACTCCTCGGGTCCAGACCGACCGCCGCGGCGTTGTGTGCGTTAAACTTCGTTACATTTTCTTCGCCATATTTCCTTACAACCTCTTCCGCTTTCGCCTGAAGCTTTGCGTCAAGGGTCGTCACAACCCTAAGTCCAGCGTTTACCACAGCCTCTTTCCCATACTTTTCTTCCAGATGTTGGCGTACCATCATGACGAAATGCGGCGCTTTAATACTATGCTCTTGCTGTGGAAAGAAAGATACCTTCTCCTTTTTTGCACGATCCCGTTCCTCTTCTGAAATAAAACCGAGTTCTTGCATGCGATCCAAGACGATGTTTTTTCTCGTTTCCAGCGCGTCTTTATGGTTGCCATATGGCGAGTAACGTGACGGCGCCTGGGGAAGGGAGGCGAGATAGGCACTTTCGGCTAATGTAAGATCCTTAGCCTTCTTTCCAAAGAAAGATTGCGCCGCTTCTTCAATACCGTAAATATTTCCGCCGTATGGAGAGAGATTAAAATACAACTCCAATATTTCCTCTTTAGAAAGCAACCCTTCTATTTTAAGGGCGAGCACCCATTCCTTGAGTTTGCGCGTGATAGTTTTTTCCGGCGTAAGAAAAGTATTTTTTGCAACCTGTTGCGTGATGGTTGAACCACCCTGTGTATATCCAAGGCTTCCAACATTTACAAAAATGGCGCGAAATATCGACTTAGGGTCCACACCATGATGTTCGTAGAACCGCGCGTCTTCTATTGCAATAGTTGCCTGTTTGGTTGTTGTTGCAATATCTGCGATAGGCACTACGGTACGGCGAAGATTTTCATTCACGCTGTATAAAAGAATCTCCCCGGTACGATCATAGATTTTTGTAGATTGCGACAAAACTTTCTTGTCGAAGTCGCTCGTATCCGGGATTTTTACCGTCGCGACCCACAGAGCGAGAATGCCGGTCATAAAAAGGGCGGCGGACACTCCGAAGACAATAATCTTTTTAACTATAGACATAGATTTTATTATATATCAAAATACAGGCCTCCACGCACAGCGTAGCGCCCGAATTCTGGCAGGCTATCAAAGCCGGCGTAAAAAAATTTAATATTTCTCAAAGCCTCCTTCTTGCCATTCTTCCCCTAGACTTTCATCCACGCTTTCCTCGTCATCTTCTTCGTCCTCATCATCATCTTCTTCTTCGTCCGCATCGCCCCAATCATCCGCCCTATCTCCGTCAACACCTCCGTCATCCCCGGCGAATTCGAGAAGAAACCTCTCGTCTTTTGTAGCAACAATATCGTTAACTTTTTCCAGCGTACTCATAATAATAACAAATTATTTTTTAATGCGACCATGTGCTCTGAACGCATGTAGCAGAGCTGGCTTCATTTGTAGCAAATCCATAAATTTTTGCAATAGGCCTGACAACTGTGGAAAACCAACCCCTCCCCCCTTTAAAGGGGGAGGTTGGGAGGGGGTCTTGACGCAAGGTGTGTCAGCCCG
>CAZRNX010000031.1:0-8162 GCA_964601555.1 uncultured Candidatus Saccharibacteria bacterium
GCCACGATCAATACCAGGAATTTCCCTTTGATCCGAAAAATCCTTTTAAGTAAGCCCAGCAAGAAACTTAGGGCTCTTCCGAAAATAACTTCTCCAGATTCGGTTTCAAATTTTTCCAAGATTCGATTTTTTCTGACTGAAAAAATCTTGAGGTGCAGCAGCAGCTGCAGTGAAAGATTTTTGACGGAAGAAAAGTCGGAGATTGGGAAAATTTGGAGGCGAGATGGGGGAGTTATTTTCGGAAGAGCCCTTACATCCACATCGCGAGTATCACTCCCATCACGAGAAGAGTGATGAGCCAGTTTACTTTACAAAACAATAAAATGCATGCCAAAACAACAAACCACCTTGGTCTTAGGTGATTTGTTCTTCGATATTTTCTAAAACTTTCGCGCGGGTTCTGGCAACCCTTCGCTCGCGCCCTTTCCTGGAGGAGGCCAGGGCGGCCCCCGGGAAATGGCGCAAGTGGCGGGCTATCAGGCATGCCACCAGTATTGTTCCGTGCCGCTGCTTCTTTGGAATTTCAGAAAATCATACATAAACCAACACCCCATCACCATTAAGATTATTAGTGAAGCTTGCACGACCACCCCAGTATTCAGGAATGCGTTTGCAAAAAATTGCGAACTGGCGGCAAAGTCGTAAGCGGGCGGCGAATTTATAATAACATCTCTTACTGAAACGAACGTGAAGAGCTGCTTCGCGATCGCGACGAAAAGGATGATCTTCGCCATCGTGGGGGAAAGAAGCTGCCGTATGGCCCAAACCAGATACACTCTGCGCATAATTCTCCTTCGCAATTTGCGCTGTGATATGCCGGAAAATATTTCGTTGTTATTATTGTGATGCATGTTCATGTTCGTTGTATATCTTTTGTAACTCTTTCTTCGCCCGAAAGATACGGATCTTCACGGCGCCAACTGATACTCCTTCTCTTTCTGCAATCTCTTTCTGTTTCAGCCCGTCCAGGAACTGCATTTCGAGCACTCGCTGCATATTCCCCGGAAGCCGCGAGAGGAAAGAGAGCGCTTGTTCCCGAATATCCTGCTCTTCCTTCATGTGCCGATATTCCCTGTCCGGGAGATTTTCCAGCGCACCCTCTTCAGCCATCCACACTCTCCCCTCTTCGCGCCGCTTTCTTTTCTTATAAAGCGTGAAGCACGTGTTCGTGAGAATCTTATAGCCCCAAGACTGAAACGATGCGCCGGGAACGTGCTTAAACCGCGGCGCGTGGAAATATATTTTCATGAATGTCTCTTGCACGGCATCTTCGGCCTCCTCTTTTCTGCCAAGCAGAACATGCGCTTTGCGCAAAAATGCTTTCTCATACTTCTTTACCAGCATTTCGAATAGAGCCGGTCTTTCAATAGAAAGAGCCAGAATTTCTTCATCGGACTTTTCTGCAAGATCCTCTGGGTTTAAGTGTGTCATGAGTATCGTCATGCCTATCATATACAACTTTGACAAAAAGGGAAGGTTACACTAAAATACCGAAACATGCTGGACTATAGCGAAATTAAGCAGAAGAAAATAATCCTTCTCGATGGCGAGCCATATGAGGTGCTTTCGTCGCACGTCTTTCGCATGCAGCAGAGGAAGCCGGTCAATCAGACGAAACTGCGGCATCTGATCACGGGCAAAGTGACCGAACGGTCTTTCCACCAATCAGAGAGCGTACACGAGGCGGATATTACGATGAGGAAGGTCAAGTTCCTCTACAACCATCGAGGCGAATTCATGTTCTGCGAGGAGAAGGACCCGTCCAAACGGTTTCCTCTTCCCGAAGAGCTTCTCGGCAATGGCGCGAAGTTTTTGAAGCCGAACATCCTGGTAGATGCGGTGGAATTTGACGAGAAAATCATCGGCATCAATCTCCCCATCAAGATGGAACTCAAAGTTACCGAGGCACCTCCGGGCATCAAGGGTGATACGGCCCAGGGCGGAACGAAGCAAGTTGTACTCGAAACAGGCGTGACAATCAACGCTCCCCTTTTCATCAATGAAGGCGACGTGATCCGCATCAATACTGAAACGGGAGAGTATGTAGAAAGAGTTGACAAAAAAGTGAAAGAAAAAATATACTATAGACAGTAGATAATGAGACCAAATTAAAATATGGTAGCGAGGTATTTTTATGATGCGGATTACTCCTATGATACTATTCTTCGCTTTTTCAGCTTGCACTAGCGTGAATACTCGCGTAGACACGGTGTGTTTACCAAGAAACAAAGTTGAACAGCTTGTGTCGCGTCTTGGCAACGATCTGTCGAAAAGTGAGCAAGAAAATATGGGGACGGGATTCACGGAAACAGAGAAGCTCCAAAACCAAAGAATAGTGCGGAGGGCACTATTAAAATACGCAAGAGAAAAATACGCTATGGACCTTTGTCCTTAAAAAGAGTAAGAGTAGTGGTACGAAAGCGTTGCCCGATAAGAAATCGGGCAATTTTTTGTATACTTCACCCCCCAACGTACGGCAAAAGTCCCATATAGCGGGCGCGTTTGACAGCAAGGGAGAGCTTGCGCTGGTTCCTCGCGCTGGTACCCGTCTTCTTCGCAGACTGAAGCCGCGCATACGGATCCAAGAACTTTTTCAAAAGCTCCACGTCTTTATAGTCAATATACTTGATATTGTTGGAAGAAAAGTAGCACTGTTTTAAGTTAGACATTAAATATTGAAAATTAGAAATTGGAAAAAATTAAAACGGGATGTCTTCTGATTTGATATCTTCATCTGGGTATTCTATCGTATCAATCTCTTGCTCTTTCGCAGCACTGCCGCTCTTCTGGTATGAGTCCCCGCTATTGCCGCCACCGAAATTCCCGCCGCCGGCAGATTTAGGGCCAAATTGGAAGCGGTCCACGACGATTTCCGAGCGGTATTTCTTCTGTCCGCTCTGGTCATCCCAACTTCTGTTCTCAATGCGCCCCTCGACGAAGAGCCCGCTCCCTTTCTTCAGATATTGCGCCGCAACTTCCGCTTGCTGTCCATAGGTGACAATATTGTGGAATGTTACGGATTCTTGCTTTGCGCCATTCTTGTCTTTCCATACACGGTTCGTCGCAATGCCGAAAGTCGCCACTTTCGCGCCGGACGGAAGAGACTTAAGCTCCGGATCGCGGGTAAGGTTGCCGTAGAGAATTGCCTTGTTGATATACATATGAGTAATAAATTAGAAGTTTGTAAAATTAATAAAGCTGTTTTCTGTATTGTTTACTGAATGACAAGCTCGTCAATCTGCTTATCAAGCGCCTCTTCATCTACTATCGGCAGCGGCGCGGGGGTATCGCTTTTCTCTGCGGATACATCTTTGTCGAGAGACTTGTCGGAAAAGGCGCCGGAAGAAATAATGGGCGGCTTCGCTGCCAAGAGCGACTTCTTTACCATTGTGTTCTCGCGTACCGTCTTTATGATAATACATCGCAAGATATTCTTATTCTCTTCCATGAACTTCTTGAGCTTGATAGGAACACCTGGTTCCGCTTCGAATTTTATCCACCCAAAATAAGCGCTGTCGAACCATGCGCGCTTATTCCCCACAGTTTTGTCTACCCGGTAGGCGAGGTGTAAAAATTTCGCCTCTTCTTCCGAGAGAATCACGCCGCCGAAAGACACGATCACCTCCTTTATCTTGGCTGATTCAGCCGGAATGCTCTCCTCCGGCACGTTTGAAATAAGATGGTAGCCGACCTCATAGATCCGCGGATCCGCGCTGTCCAAGCCTTCCATCGTCTCTTCCATATCTTTGGTGCTTTTTTTATCTTTTGCCATTAGGGAGATACTAGCAAACGGGGCTTAAAAATGCAAGGCCTGTCCTGTCAGTCTATTGTACACCGAACACCCTCATTGCATTCTCTACCGTCGCTTTCCTCACTTTTTCAAAATCCTCGCCGCGAACTTCGGCTATTTTCTTTACCACTTCCTCCACATAGACCGGCTCATTGCGCTGTCCCCGGTATGGGACGGGCGCAACATACGGGCAGTCGGTTTCGGACATTATTCCTTTAAGGGGCGTGTACCGAAGCGCCTCGTCGTAATCGCGCGTGAAAGTAATGACGCCCGTGAAAGAGAGCGTGAAGCCAAGATCAAGATACTTCTTTGCAACCTCTTTACCCGCAGAGAAGAAGTGGACATTGCCGCGCAGCTTCTCGGTGTATTCTTTTTTCTTTGTACTCAAAACCTCCAACACATCCCCGTGTGCATCTCGACAGTGCAGCATGAGAGGAAGGTCAAGTGAAACAGCAAGTTCTATTTGCTTTTCAAAAATTTCTTTCTGTCTTGATTTCTCTTCTTCTATCAATTCTCTCGGCAACCTGAAGTAGTCCAGCCCACATTCCCCTACGGCCACTACTTTTTTATTCAGGGCAAGTTCGCGATATTCTTTCTCGTTAAAAATTTCCTTATGGTTGTCAGTGGGATGCAGACCGATAGTTGCAAAAAGGTTTTCATAAGCTTCCGCGAGTTCTACCGCCTTGCGCGACATTTCGAAATCAGTGCCCACCACCAGGGCGGCGGCCTTTTCTTTCATCCGCGCCAAAACTTCCGCGCGGTCGATATCAAATGCCGAGTCTTGAATGTGCGAGTGAACGTCAAAGAATTGCGGAGCCATGACTTATTATACGCATGGGCACGCCCCGCCATCAAGTGCAGTGCGCCCTCTTCAATCTTCGGTCGAAACACAAGACACCCTCCGAGAGTTTCCAGCCTACAAAAACTCGCCTCCTATGCTCGCCCCCAATCCGGTGACAACGGCTTTCACGGTGAGCCGGGCGGCAAGGGCGATGACACGTCCGACGACAACGTAGAGGAAACCCGAAAAGCCTCGAGAAAGAAGTTCGGGATAAGTTATTCAGACGAAGGAGCGGTGGAGGTTGGTTCAAGCGTCTGCCCTTCTGGTTTCGTTTGCGGCTCTTCCGGAAGTGGTTCATTTGAAGAACCGCCCAAGCTAACGGCTTCTTCTGGCGGCGATGCCGGAATTTCTTCCGGTACCGTTTCCGATTCAGATGAAATTGGTGCTTCAGGTTCAGAGATAACTTCTGTTTTCGGTTCTGGTTTAGGTGTTGATTCGGGATCTGGGGGCGGAGGCAGTGTAACAGAGGGGGGTGAGTTGTTGGAATCTTTGCTTGACGAGCTGCCAGTGGAAATGACTGCCGCTGTGGATTCAAGACTCGAGCCGTATGTGTTTATAATCAGCCAATCAAACGGCACATCCCCGGTCGGTGCGATTTTAGTAGAGACCGTGAAGCCCTCCCCCGTTTTAAGCTCGATTATAGCAAGCGGCGCGTCGGCAAGAGCGCGTGGAGCGATGAATATTTTGGAGGTTGTCGCCACCTTTGTATTTCCGACAAAAATGGATGTTGCCCCCGCAGGGAATATTGCACTGCCTGCGATTTGGTCCGTGCCTGCGGGAATGTTGATGTCGCCGCCGGGGAGAAGCGTGAACGCCATTACGAAGAAGTCTCGCACTGTGACCATTTGCGCAGATACCTTGCCCACAGTGAGCTTCACAGCTCTCTTCACGGAATTCCATGCATCATCTGCAATATCTGCGATAGCGGACGAGACGGCATCTATAAAAGAAGGGATGAATGATGCGGCGGTGGAAGTTGCCGAAAATGTATTAGCGTCGCCCCACATATCCTCCGGCCCCATATCAAAGCCTATGTTCAAATACACAAGTATTCTCCCAATGCAATTCCCGCCATCAACGCTTCCCTCTTCGCACATGCCTTTTCCTTCTGCCGGATCGAAATCTTCCATCGCTTTCCCCACCGTATTGCCAGGCCGAGACGCACGCATGCCTATTCCTTCTCCTTCGGACGTTGTAATGCTGTCGCCCTTCTCTATGGCGCCGTTTGAAAGAGAAATGAGAACGGGAACGCGTCCGATCATGCCAACGCGCACGGTACTGGTAGAATACGTTCCCATTGTTGTATGCGGATTGGTAGAAATAACGCCGAAAATATTCCTGCTGTACGTCGTTGAGGCGAGAGCAATGCTTCCTGTGGGACTTTCGGAACGTATATCCCCGATAACAATCATTCCATCTTTGAACTTTTCCAGATCGTCGGCAAGATAATATTCCGCGATGTCGGCGCCTTGTACCGGATCGAAGTGATGTCTGCTTAACATTTCTTCCGTGGAAATGTTGTTCCCGGGATCAGAGGCGCTCCCCGGCGGATCGTCCACCCAAACGCGCATGAGTGAAAGATCGAACTCTCGCTGCGGGCTAGGGGTGCCGCCGGCGGTCCTGATAGCCACTGAAACTACGACGGCAAGGTTGGCGTCCGGGATATTGTTGGACGTTTCCGAGGTGATGGTAGCGACGACAGTACCGTCAATTAAGTAATGCACCGTTGACGACGAAACCTCTATGCGGAATCTCTGGAATGGCAGTGAAGCGCTCGTGCTCGCAACACCGGTATCTATTCTTGTTTCTTGGTCATTTTTTCGAACGATCGCCTGCCAGTTGGATGTGGACGAGGCGGCGAAGTAAATTCCGTTTGAAGAACTCTCAAGGCCGAGATCAGTAGTTAACGTAGTATCCATAAATCCGATAAACGCCAGAGTATTAGTGGCCATTCCGGAGAAGTGCCTCCCGAGCACTTCCATAACCGGACTTGAGCTCGCGCTTCCAATAGTAGATGCCGTTCGAAGCGCAGAACCGTCACCCAAAGTGGCGCCACTGTCGCCAGCAATTATTCTTGCAAAAGGAATAGTTCCACCTGCACTTGGTCTAATGGTTGAGTCGCTTATGCCACCATCTGTATCGAATACAAAGTCACATAGCTCCATATCGGCAATTGGGTTTTCAATTTCTGCACTTGAACCAATGACATCGCACGAGAGATACCTCCACGTCGAGTAAATCCTCCCCGCAACAGTGAATTGATCGCGAAGGCCGCCGCCAACAAACGGTTGGGTTGTTGTGCCGATTGCGACGCGCGCATAGTCAAGAGCCCCGGTCGTTGTTGCGATGACATAGAGAAGCGGCGCTTGGCTTCCGTTCCCGTTCCAGTTAGAAGTAGTGGCGACAACAAGCGAAGGATTACCTGCCGTGCCTCCGCCGATTATAGAGAGGGTTGCGTAAGGAGTGGAAGTGCCGACTCCCAATCTCCCTTGATGATCGAGCCGCATGCCTTCGGTAAGCGTACCCGATGATCTCTTCGTATAGAAAACAAGGGAAGATTCGGGAGTAGCATTGGCGGTATTGGTGAAGATGGAAGCGATACGCGCGGTAGAGGTTGCTGATGTAGATGTGCCGCTTGAATAGGTTCCCGTCTGTGCGGAGAAGAGAAGACCGGTGCCTATTCCCGTGCTTGCCGTAGAAGAAGCGAGCATGTGGGTTAAGTTTGCGACATCTATTACTGAACTTGAATTGTTGTCAACTACCATAGCGCTTAAGGCGGCAATGTTATACGAAGTGGTTGTTGAAACGGAGAACATGCCGGGACCTGCAGAGAGGATGCCTCTTCCTCCGACATTTAAGCCGCTCTTGATGAGAACGTTCTGGTTGAACTGCGCGAAGTTCATTGCCTGCAGGGTATCTACCTTGAGAGAGCCTATCTGGGCGTTCGAGATGGTAGCGCCGGAGACGTCGATGACGGAAAGGGAGTCGCGGCCATCATTTGCAACATAGGCGTAATTGCCGGAGACGAAGACGGTGATGGCGTTGTCAAGAGAAGTGCCGGGGGTGGGGCCCTGTTCTTCGGCTAGGAAGACTGGGTCGTTTGGATTTGAGATATCGATGACTGCGAGGGAGTCGCGAAGACGGCTCACCACATAGGCGTAATTGCCGGAGACGAAGACGGAGCGGGCGCCGTCGAGAGAAGTGCCGGGGGTGGGGCCCTGTTCTTCGGCGAGGAAGACTGGGTCGTTGGGGTTACTGATGTCGATGACAGCGAGAGAGTCGCGGTTTTCGTTCATCACATACGCGTAATTGCCGGAGACGAAGACGCCGTTGGGGTTATCAAGAGAAGTGCCTGGAACTGGACCGAGTTCTTCGGCGAGGAAGACGGGATCGCTCGGATTGCTGATGTCAATCACAGCAAGGGAGTCGCGAGTATTATTCCCCACATAGGCATAATTGCCGGAGACGAAGATGGGGCGGGCGCCGTCGAGCGAGGTGCCGGGGGTGGGGCCCCGTTCTTCGGCGAGAAAT
>CAZRNX010000032.1:0-8145 GCA_964601555.1 uncultured Candidatus Saccharibacteria bacterium
TTTATAACTGTTTGATCTTCAGCTTATGTTCCCGCTCTTTGTCCACCTTGGGGAGGCGGATGATGAGAAGGCCATGCTTCTCTATTGCCTCGGCTTCTTCCGGCTCTATTTCTTGGGGGAGAAAAACCGTGCGGGAGAAATTGCCCCAATAGAGTTCGCTATGGAAATAATCTTCCGGCGGGATACCATGCGGCCCTTCGCGTCGGCCAGAAACAGTGACCTTGTCGTGCGTGATGGATATATTGAGATCATCCGGACGAATGCCGGCAATCATGGTCTGAAGGATGATTTCCGTGCGCGTCTGGTACACATCCACCGCAAGCTGGCCCTCGGCGTCTTCTTCGAGTTCCACTGCCCGCGTTTCCGGCGACTGGGAAGGATATGCCGCACTCCAGTGCCCCCCGCTTCTTCCGGCTACCGGAATCTCGTGCGCAGGCTCCGGACCCCTTGTTGCGCCTTTTATAGGCAATTCACCGAAACCGGCATGGTGTCCGCGCGCCGGTGTTTCTAAACGTTCGGGAAAAGAAGCAGCCGGAGCGTCATCGTCCACAATGCCCGTGAGCCGTTCAAAGAATGATCTCTTTTTGTTGAACATATTTTTGGTTATTAGGCGCCTGTTTTATTTTTTCAAATAGAAGGAAAATCCCGATAGTGGCTATCCAGAGAACCGTAAAAACAACCAGGGTTCCTGATCCTTGTAATGATATTATAAAAAAGTTAAACAATGCGTGCAAGAGGATAGCTGTGAGTAAGCCGACCGCAAGAAATACTTTTTTCTGCCGGGCATTATGATAAAAGGCGAATCCGATGGAGAATCCGACACAAGAAGAGGCCACAACGTGAAGAAGGGACGCGCCCAAGAAGCGGAGCTGGCCTACAAAAATGGCGTCTGGAATTCCGTTTTCAAAAATTGTCTGCCAAACGAATAGCATGCTTTCAAAAGCGGAAAATCCGATAGCCGCAGAGAGAAGGTAGATAGGTGCGTCAATCGGCTCGTCGAAATATGATTCTTTGAAGTCCGCTGTTTTTGCAGCGCGGTATTTGGCGTATTCTTCAATGACCGCCCAAAGAAAGAAGAGTAGAAACATCGCCGAAGACGAGAGATTTTCAAGCGGAGCGGCGCTTGCTTCGCCTAGTCCCATGACATATCGAATTGCCAAGTCAAGAAGCTGCTCCAAAGCAATCGTAATCGGCACAGCGAGCGCACCGAAAAAGAATGCTTTGAAGATCGCCCTCTTCGGTTCGGGGTGGATCTTGTCTTCTTTGAGCCAGAACCAGAGCCAAAAAATCGCCGGCAGAATTCCCGCAAGCGCTGCTGTGGCGAATTCTACGAAGCCGCCTTGCCACGAGAGGTGGATGAGAGAAACGGCAAAAATAATAGCAAGCGTAAGCCCCACATGCCTTTTGTGCTTCGGCCCGTGCTCTATACGTTCTGCTATTGTTTGATCGCCTGTTTGGCTGTACTGGGCCATGATGTAATGAGAAGAAGACTTTTATCAGCTCCTGGCAGAATGCTCCAGATCTCTTCTGTTATAAACGGCATGAAGGGGTGAAGCGACTTCAGCATGTTCGAGAGAATCTTGAATAGAATATACTGTGTAGAAAGTCTGTCTTGTTCCGGAGAGTCTTCGCGGAGGCGGGGTTTCGCCTGCTCTATTATCTTATCAGCAAATTCATGCCAAAAATAGTGGTACAGTTTCTCTCCCGCGAGATAGAAGCGGTATTCTTCCAAATCTTTCGTCACGTCGGCAATCACCGCATCAAGCTCTTCCAGAATTTTCTTATCGTTTTCTGTAAGCTCTGTGAATTCAGGAATTTTTTCAATATCAAAACCATCTAAGCCTGCCTGCTCGGTAGGCAGGCTTTGCAAGACAAACCGCGAGGCGTTCCAAATCTTGTTGGCAAAATTTTTATAACCCCTGATTTTATCTTCCGAAAGGTTCACGTCGCTCCCGGGCGGAGCGCCGATAACAAGCGACATGCGTGTTGCATCCGCTCCATACTTTGCAATCATATCCACGGGGTCAACTATGTTGCCGAGCGACTTAGACATCTTCCGTCCCTTCGAATCGCGTACAAGACCGTGGAGATACACGGTGCGAAATGGCACCTCGCCCAAGAAGTACTCGCTCATAAGAACCATCCGCGCAACCCAGAAAAAGAGAATATCGTAACCCGTCTCCAGTGCAGTCGTCGGGTGGTAATTTGCAAAATCGTTTTCAATTCCAGGCTTGCCCGCCGTAGCCGTTTTGGCGAAGGTGGGCCAGCCAAGCGTAGAGAAAGTCCACAGTCCCGATGAGAACCACGTGTCGAGAGTGTCTGGATCTTGCACATACTCTGCGTCGCAAAACTTACAGATCGGCTTCTCATTCGCAACAATAATATCTTCACATTTCTCGATGTCTTTTTCGCGCCCCGGTTTTGGCACGCACTTCGACTCATGATACCAGACAGGGATCCGATGCCCGTACCAAATCTGCCGCGAGATGCACCAGTCGCGGAGATTATCTATCCAGTGATAATAAATTTTCTCAAATCTATCAGGAATAATCTTAATTGCACTGCTCTCTACTGCTTCGCGCATGAGTTTTTTCAGCGTTGTCTTTCTGCCATCTTTTCCGGCGAATTCTTTATTTACAGCGATGAACCACTGAAGTTTCGGGAGCGGTTCTATAATACCCCCGCTTCTTTCCGCGACAGAAATATTTTGTGTTACCTCTTCTTCTTTCTCGAGTAGATTGTTTTCTTTCAACCACTCTACAATCGCTTCTCTCGCTTCCAGTGTTTTTTTGCCTTCCAGAATCCCCGTACTTATTTTTGCATATTCGTTAATTACCTGTTTTATGAGAAGTTTATTTTTCTCCGCAATTATCCAGTCGGTTTGGCTGTGCGCGGGCGTAAGTCCGACTGCGCCAGTTCCGAAATTTTCATCCACGCTCTCGTCCGCAACTATTTTTATAAGGAGCTCGTAGCCGGCAAAATCTTTTATCAAGAATTCTTTGCCGATATGTTCTTTCCATTTTCCTTCCGGATGCACTGCAACTCCCGTATCGCCGATCTTTGTCTCCGGCCTGGTCGTTGCGATAGGGACAGGAAAGTCATGTGAATACCTGAAAGTATAGAGTTTTCCCTTTACTTCCTTATATTCCACCTCATCGTCTGAAACCGTTGTCTGACCTTTCGGATCCCAGTTCACTATTCTATTGCCGCGATATATCAATCCTTCATCGTGCATCCGCTTGAATGCCGTGCGCACGGCGAGCGAACGATTCTCATCCAGAGTAAATGCCTCACGCGACCAGTCTACCGATGCACCCATTTTGCGCACTTGGCTGACGATTGTGTCGCGACTTTCCTGCGCGAATTTCTCTACGCGCTTCAAGAATTCTTCCCGTCCCAAATCTTGTCTCCGCACCCCCTCCTTTTCAAGAATCTTCTCGACTTTGGATTGCGTGGCGATTGCCGCGTGGTCTGTGCCCGGGAGCCACAGCGTCTTCTTTCCGCGCATTCTTTCAAAACGCACCATAATATCTTCAATGACGAGCATGTCGGCGTGTCCCATGTGAAGCGTTCCCGTCACATTCGGCGGAGGAAGCACGACGCTAAAGGGTTCCATCGCTATCGGCTTGCCCTGAGCGTTTAGTCGAAGGGGGAGATTATCCGGATTGAAATACCCCGACTTCTCCCACACCTTATATATTCTTCCCTCGGTTGCGGCTGGACCGTATGGCCGTGTGAGCTTTTCAGGAATTTTCTCTGAGTTTTTCGCGGAATTCATATTGCCAATAGTAGCACTTGAGCCCCTTTTTGCCAAAAAAAAGACCACACCGCAACAGGCAGCAGTAGTGGCCTTTCGACTCGAGTCCTCATGCGTTAAGATCTGAGAAATCCATATGAAGCGCATTCAGACGAATCGAGTACTCTCCTCGCCGTATTCCGCTTGGCTGAATGTACGTGAATTCAACACACATTCAGTCGGGTTCCGTATACGGGTATGTGCCTGTTCTTAAAGAGGGGATACGCGTCCCCCGGAAATTTTTCCGATAAAGGCTAATCGCAAGTTTAGCCGGAGATTAATCTTCCAAACTTCCTTTGCCCTGTAACCCTAAGGGGCGGGGGCCACGAGCGTATACTATATAAAGTATATCCCAAAGTAATTTTTTTGTCAACTTTTTCTCCCTTCACCCTAACTTCAATGTCTCCGGTGTAAAATGAACCAGAAGCGTTGGTCGGCTTTATTACTTAATTGGTTTATTTATTAGGCAATTAAGAAGACAAAAGATCTATGAAACAAGACCCGCGCGAATATTCATGCTATAATAACACTATGAACAACAATGAAAATCCGGAAAGGGTGACTTACTTTGCCGAAGCGGATTTTCGCAACAAGCGCGTACCGTTCGGCATCAAGGCCGAGGATCGCGCGCGGCATATATACGTCATTGGAAAGACGGGAATGGGGAAATCCACCATGCTGGAGAACATGGCGATACAGGATATTCAGAACGGCGAGGGGATGGCGTTTATTGACCCGCACGGAGCGTCCGCAGAAGCACTGCTTGACTTCGTTCCGCCGCATCGCGTGAATGACGTAGTGTATTTCGCGCCCTTTGATACCGACTTCCCCGTTTCGTTTAACATAATGGAAGACGTGGGGCGCGATAAGCGGCACCTCGTTTCAAACGGCCTCATGAGCGCGTTTAAGAAAATATGGGTGGATGCGTGGAGCGCGCGAATGGAATATATTTTGAACAATACGCTCTTAGCGCTTCTTGAATATCCAAATGCCACGCTTCTCGGCGTGAACCGGATGCTCATTGACAAAGATTACAGGAAAAAAGTAGTTGAACATATCACGGATCCTTCAGTGAAATCCTTCTGGGTGGATGAATTTGCCAAATACACAGACAAATATACGCAAGAAGCGACGCCAGCGATACAGAATAAGATTGGACAGTTTGTCTCCAATCCGATTATCCGAAATATCATCGGCCAGCCGAAGAGCACCTTCGATATCCGGCAAATGATGGACGAGAGAAAGATCCTCATCATGAACCTTTCCAAAGGCAAGATGGGAGAGCAGAATGCGAACCTGATAGGCTCCATGCTTGTGACGAAAATCTACCTGGCGGCGATGTCCCGCGCGGACTCGAGCGCTTCAGAGCTCCGCAATTTGCCCCCGTTCTATTTCTATGTAGATGAATTTCAGTCTTTTGCCAACGAATCTTTCGCGGATATTTTGTCAGAAGCGAGAAAGTACAAACTCTCGCTTACCATAGCGCACCAGTACATAGAGCAGATGCCGGAAGAAGTGCGCGACGCCGTTTTCGGCAACGTCGGAACCATGATTACCTTTCGAGTGGGGGCGTATGATGCCGAAGTGCTGGAAAAAGAATTTCTCCCGACATTTACGCAGGAGGACATCGTCAATCTCGGCAAGCGGCAGATCTATTTGCGGCTCATGATTGATGGCGTTTCTTCCAAGCCGTTTTCTGCCGTCACGACCCCGCGCATTGCCGAGCCGGACGAATTGCAGACCGCAAGAGTAATAGAGCATTCGCGAAAATATTTCGCCCGGTCCCGCGTGGAAGTTGAACAAGAAGTTCTTGATTGGCATGCGCTTACGTTTGCCGAACCGAAACCGCCTCCCGTGCCCCGACCGGTTGCTCCTCCGTCATTTCAGGCAGGCAGTCAACAGAGAACTCCAGAGAGAATGCCCGAAAGGACCCCGCGGCCTTCGCAAAATTTTGTTCCCGACCGAGCACCCTCTCATCAGCAAACATCCGAGCAAAGTTGGACCGGGGAAGAGAGGAGACGTTCGATACAAGATAGACGTGCGTACGAAATACCCGAACCTCCTCCGAAGGTTGAAGGAAGAACAGAAGTAAAAGAAACAGTGAGAGAATTTGTGCCACAGGTGAGACAAGATTGGAAAAGAGAACAAAGAGATGAGAGGCCTGGAGAAAACAGAAGAGAAGTAGAGAGACAAGCCCCGCGAGGATATCAACGAGAAGAACCAAAAAGTGAAGTGAGGTTTAACCTCACTTCAAGCCCGTCGCTTGGCGAGCAGATTGCGGCCGCGATTCGCGAAAGGCCATTGCGCGCTGCTTCTCAAGAACAAGTAAAAGAAACGCACACTGAACCAACTAGTCCCCAGCAGCCGGCCCCAAGCCACCAGACCTCTGTCTCTCTCAACTCGCTTCGCAGGGAACCTTTCCCCAACCAAGCCTCATGGCATTTTTCAAATCAAAAAATGCAATCCTCGGAAAACAAAAACGCGCTCAAAGAGGCACTGTTTTCCGTAATGAAAGAAAAATCCCCCTTCACTAACCCTCCTTCGCATAAAGCTTCGGAAGGGCAAAGAGTTACGGAGGACAAGCCGGCAACCACCAACCAAAAATTCTCTCCAAAAGAAATCCCCGAAGACGTGCTCCGGGGGATGCTTCAGGTTGAAGAGAAGTAAGAAAGAAGACCGACGGCTTACGATGAGTCGTCGGTGTTTATGGAGGGGTTATTGCCAAGTTACTCCAAAGATCTCTTGTACAACTTCGATAGGTTTTTTGGGTAAAGTAATTCCCTTTCTTCTAGCAGCCCCAATGACAGTGCCGACTGAGAAGATCTTCCATTGGCGTATATCAAGTTCCGTCATTTCTACGCTGTGCGCCCGGATGACTTTATTAATGTGTTCGCAAAATTGGCGAAAATCTTCACCTGCGAAGCTTTTAAGAGCCGCGTCGTGAATAGGCGATAGGTTTATTTGGTCATTCCTCAGTCTTTCTAAACGGGCAGGCCATTTTTCACCCTATTCTATTTAAGTCTATTTAAGTATATTTGTCAATCCCTCTCCCCAAAGAAGCGTGGTATAGTAAAGATATGAGTAATATAAGAAATCAAACAGAATATAGAAAAATGGGAGTAGCGCTTCAGAAACAGGAAGTTCCGAAAAGTTGGAAGAAGGCGGCGGGGCTGTTGAAAGGCCGCGGGATGAATGGAGTCGCGTACCAGAAAAAAGTGAGGAAGGAGTGGGAACTGAGGTTGAAAAAGCTTGAACAGCTTTTGAAACGGAGATATGGTCGTTGATTCCAACATTCTCGTCGAATATTTGAACGGCGACGAGAAAATAATCCGTGCGGTGGACGGATGGAAAGAAAACAGAATAGCCCTTTTCATCTCCTCGATTTCTTTTGTGGAAACGCTCTCGTACTCTTTTCTCGCTCCTGATGATGTTGTTATCGCCAGGGACTTTCTCTCGGGATTTATTTTCGTGCCTACAAATGAAGCGATCTCGGAAGAAGCGGCATTTCTTCGCAGGAAATACGGAACAAAACTCGCTGATTCTATCATTGCAGCAACGGCTATAGTGTACAAAGTTCCAATCGCAACGCGCGACAAGCAATTTCGGAAAATCAAAGAAGTTGCTGTTGTCGTTCCATAATAAAATATCATCATGCAACCTATTCACATTGCCCTCGCGCCGGAAATAGTCACGGAGATTTGGGGAATACCCATCACTAACACGCTCCTCATGGCATGGGTAGTTGTAATTGTATTGGGGATTGTGGGCTTTTTTGTTGGCAGGAAAGTGCGGCTTGTGCCTGGAAGAATGCAGGGAACATTTGAAGTAGTGCTTGAGTACGTCTTGAACTTCATGGAAGAGACGCTTGAGAGCAAAAAACTCGCGAGAATCTTTTTTCCACTGATCGCAACTATTTTCTTCTTTATCTTCATGGGGAATTTGCTCCAGTTCATTCCCGGCGTGGGAAGTGTCGGGTTCTTTCATGGGATTGGCGAACATCAGAAGTTTGTCCCTCTATTTCGCTCCCTCAATACCGACTTCAATGTAACGCTCGCGCTGGCGGCCATATCTTTTGTTGTGATCGAAATTTCCGGCTTCGTATTGCTTGGCCTCTTGAAATACGGCAAGAAATTTGTTAACTTTAGTTCTGTGATGGGCTTCTTCCTCGGAATCATGGAACTCATCTCGGAAGTCGCGCGGCTCATCTCGTTCTCGTTTCGTCTCTTCGGGAATATTTTTGCAGGGGAAGTCTTAATCGCAGTCATCATCACATTCCTGCCCTATCTCGCGCCCGTGCCGCTCTTGTTGTATGAAGTTTTCGTGGGGTTTCTCCAAGCCGCAATCTTCGC
>CAZRNX010000033.1:0-8106 GCA_964601555.1 uncultured Candidatus Saccharibacteria bacterium
AGAACTATTTTATCGACCATAACCTTCTTCTTTTTTCCGATGGAGTAGAGCTTTGGAATTCTAGTTACGAGGGGAAAGTAGTCCCGAGCAGAAAAACAGTTAATTTTGTGCGAGATAAATTCCCCAACAAGCTTTTATTCTGCGGTATCGACTTGCATAATAGAAGCCACATAGGCGGTCCTGTCTTTGAAATGGAGATTGAAAAAATAGAAGAGAATATTATTATAGAATCCTTACGAAATAAGTCCTACCTTATAAAGGGAAAGTTCTTCTCTCTAAAAAGCCGGAACGCCGCCTTTTCTAAGACAGTTTTGTACAACTTCTTGCATATATCCTATGTATTAGTTAAATTCATCATTAGAAAATTTCGGCTTCTACTTGGTATTCTTTCGCCCAGAGCTGGAAAGTGAGAAGCGACCAGAGAACGACGAGATTATACTCGCGCTTCTCTTTGTGATCAAGAAGAATCTTTTCGACCTGTTCCCATCGAAACAGCTTCTTTGTCGGCTCGTAATATAGAGGACGGAGAACTTCTTTGGCAAATGCGTATACTTCTTCGTGCCGCAGCCATTTGGCGGCGGGCGAGAACCACCCCCGCTTCGGCTGATCGAGAAGAAAGTCGGGAATGCGCCCCCGAAATGCGTCCTTGAGAATTTTCTTCGTGCGGAAGAGATCAACCTTGTCTTTTCGGGGAAGGCGCTCGGAGAGTTCAACAACATTTCGACCCAAGAGCGGCACGCGGGCTTCAAGAGCGCTCGCCATGCTCATCTTGTCGATGCGGACAAGCGATTCGTCGGGAAGCCAGCTTGCGCGATCGGTTCTCATGAATATTTCTTCGAACGATTCGCCGGTGTCCTCGTTGAAGAAAGTTTTTTCAAAGAATTCTTCGGTCTTGCCGTTTTGCAGATATTCCGGAGTTACTATGCGCCTTAAGAGCGGCTCCTTCTGAAAATGGAAGAGGGCGAAACGTTCTACCCCGGAGTCGGTATTCAGTTTCAAAAGACGCTCATTTGCGCGGGAGAGAAGCTTCCGGAAAAATTCTGGTATAGTGCTTTGGTACGCACTTGCGAGAAGACTCAACCGGTAGCGCTCATAGCCGCCGAAGAGTTCATCTCCGCCGTCTCCGGTAAGTACAACGTCAACTCCCTCTCCTTTCGTATAGCGAGAGAGCTTGAGCATCGGGATGAGGGTGGCATTAGACACCGGCTCATCCATGTGGCGCACGGCCTCTTTGAAAAGAGGAACGATCTCTCCGGGAGATACTTGTACCTCATGGTGGCGCGTACCGTAATGCTTCGCTGTGCGGCGCGCAAGGTTGAAATCTGCATTGAATTTCTCCGCCTCTTCGGAACTTTCCAGATTGAAGCCGACGGAAAAAGTGTCTATGTTTCCCCGCTCTCTCGACATGCAATCAAGTACAATGCTTGAGTCAATTCCGCCGGAAAGATATACGCCGAGCGGCCGGTCCGAGACAAGCTGCAAGGATACGCTCTTCGCCACCGTATTGCGCACGATCTCCATTCGTCGAGAATACGGCTCGCGGATTTTTTCCGGCTTCCGCCGATCACCAACGAAAGACTCGACGGTAAATATGCCGTCTTTGAGCACTCCTAAATGCCCCTTCGGGAGCTTCCGCACGGACCGAAACATGGTGAGGGGCTCCGGAACATACAAGACGCGCATATAGTATGCAAATGCTTCGCGGTCCAGGGCGCGCGATATGCCATGCTCGAGTATTGCCTTTATCTCCGAAGAGAAAATGAGTTTCTTGCCGTCCCAATAATAATACAAGGGCTTCACGCCGAGCGGATCGCGCGCGAGAAGCAATACTTGTTTCTCGCTGTCCCAAATGGCAAAAGCGAAAATGCCGTCAAATTTCTTTACGCATTCCTTCCCCCATTTCTCATACGCTGCAAGGATGACCTCCGTATCGCACTGCGTCTTGAAATCATGCCCAAAGAGCTCGCGCCGAAGCTCTTGGAAATTATAGATCTCGCCGTTGTACGAGATAGCGACGCCTCCGTCATGGCTCTTCATCGGCTGGTGCCCGGCGTATGACGTATCGAGAATGCTTAGGCGATTGTGGCCGAGTGAAATATCCTCATGAAAGAAAACACCGGTATCATCCGGACCGCGGTGCTTGGTCGCTTGATTCATCTTCCGGATCAAGGTATCATCATGGAAGTTGAAGCCATTTATCGCGCACATAGTTACCTATAACTCTACGGTATGGCGGAAATTACGCAAGAAGCGAGGTAGCGAAAAATGCGCTCAACGCGTCGGTTTTAATATAGCGCAAAGATGAAAATACTTATATATGCTCCAATCTTCCCTCCTGTCGTAGGGGGTCCGGCTACGCAAGGATTCCACTTGTGCCGGGTTCTCTTGCGGAAAGGTGAAATACCGGTCGTTGTTACCATGGGAGAGAGTTTCTCGCACTCCTCCCCGGACGGTTATTGTGTGTACCGCTATCCATGGAAGTACACCGGTACGCCGCTCGATAAGATCATCCGCTGGGCGATCTTCCCATTCTACTTCTTGCGTATTCTCGCGAAAGAGAAACCGGATGTCGTGCACTGCAACAACGTATCGGCGCTCTCTTTCGTAGCGGGATGGCTCTCGAGGAAAAAAGGGGTTCCGTCGGTCATTAAGTATGGCGGGGACTGGGTGTGGGAAACTCTTTCAAGCCTCAAGTTGCGTACAGCCGACCTTGATGAATTGCGCAAAGAGTCTCTCCTTGCACGCATTCTATGGCGGGTGGAACGCGCGGGGCTTTCTTCCTTTGACTGCATTTGGGTGCCGTCAGAGTACCGAGCTGTCGGCGTAGAGAACATCCTCGGGACAAGACGCCATGTTCACATTATCCCCAACTCTCTTGACCTGCCCCAAGGAGGATACCACGAATTGGACAGCGAAGAACCGTTCATTGTCGTTACCGCGAGCCGTTTCGTGCCCTGTAAGCAGCTTCCTCTTATAATAAATGCTTTCAAAGAACTCGATGATCCGAAGGCCAAGCTTGTACTTATCGGTACCGGCGAAGAGATGGAAAGGGCCAGGGCCGCGGCGAAATCTCTGGGAGTGGAGTCGCGTGTGTCCTTTACCGGCAAGTTGTTCGGCGATTCTGTATATGATGAGTTCAAGAAGGCAAGCGTCTACGTCTCTGCTTCGCTGGAGGAAGGATTCCCCAATGTATTTGTGGAAGCGGTCCGTTTCGGCCTACCGGTCATCTCAAGCGACGTGGGCGGATGCCATGAGATAATCGAACATGGGGTAAACGGCTTCCTGTTCGATCCATTCAATGGAAACGCTCTTATTCAGCAACTGAAAACGCTCAACCAAGACAGGAAGTTAAGGAACACGATGGCGGCAAACGCATTCGCATTGTCTTCAAAATATGATTTATCCGTAACAATAGAGCAATTCATGGAAATGTACCGTCAAGCGCAAAGAAATTTTGTTCAAACTAAGAAATGAAAAAGGCAGCTCTCATCGGTGTCGGAAATTGGGGGAAGAATATACTGCGAGAACTGACGAATCTTGGATGCGACGTTATCGTCGTTCTGCATGGCAGAGATCCGGAGAAAGAAGCGCGGTTGAAAGAAAATTATCCCGGTGCGTCTTTTACATACAGTGCGGAAAATATATTAGAAGACCAAAGTATCGAGCATGTAGTCATCGCAACCCCGACACCGACCCACTATGACCTTGCGCGGAGTTTCCTGGAATCCGGCAAGAAAGTCTTCGTAGAGAAACCGGTGACTGATTCCGCCCGCACGGCGTCTCTCTTGGTCGGACTCGCAGAAGAAAGAACTGCACAGTTCATGGTAGGCCATATATTCCTCTATCACCCCTGCTTCATTGCGTTGAAAGGTATGCTGAAAGTGCCGGAAGTAACTGGCGTTTTTATTACCAAGACTTCACGGAGCACAGAGAGGCCGCATTCGTCAAAAGGGCTGTTTCTCGATTCTTTCATACATGAAGTTTCGATACTGTTGAAGCTTTTCGGAACCCCAGCAGGAACTTCTTATGAGAAAGTAACGATACGCTGACTCTTCGCTTCGAACATATGAGCGCATCGGTTGCCATAGTGAAGCCGAAACAGAACGAGAAAATCAGAAAATTTGAGTTCGCTACAAAGCAGGGGGGTTATCTGTGGCAGAACGATGAATTATTCGACCAAGCATCCGGAGCCCTTCTCTGTAAGCCAGATGCATCAGCGCTGAAGATGGAACTCGGCATATTCCTAAGTCGCTATGACGAATGGCGAGAGGAAATAGTGGCCAACAACCGCATAGCGGCAGAGTCTGTGAAGATTTTAGAGAGTCTTTGCGATTAGGCCATAGCGTGCGCATATTCGAGGCACTGTTCGGCTGCCGGAATGCATCCGGACACCTTTGCCCGATAGAACCGAAAGTACGTCTTTCCGAAGAGGTTTGATGATAACCGGCCGTGCGTCCGATGATTCTTTCGGAATGACGGGCTTGATCGCATAGAGCGATCCGACTATCTTCGCCTTTTTTATTTCTGGGATAAACTCGCTGATCGACTGGATTATTCCCGGCGCGTTCGTAATGAATGGATTTCTCACGAGGCCCTTCCCCAAGTAGTTTCTTCTTTCTTCATCAATGTCGAAGAAACTGCCCTCATGCCGCATGTGAATTGAATGCTTGAAGTGGCTTAAGGCGAAGAGGCCGTCTCTTCTTCCAAAGGGATCAATCTGGAAAAACGGCCCGTCCAGTACCACGAAATTTTTCTTCCTGAATGTTTCCGGCAATGTGACTACCACCTTTTCGCAGAAACGGTATTCGTATTCCTGTATATGCTGCCCCGTTATAGTTCGTGCGATGTCGTTATTGCTCGCATAGCCGGTAATTACCTTCAGATCGTATCCCGCAAACGAAGAGTGCGCCGCATCAGTATTCAAGAGAAGCTTCACCCGGCTTCCAGCCAATCGTTTTTTCACCTCCTTTTTGAGAACTTCGGGGTCGTAGGAATACTCCTCTACACCGACGCATGCGTCTATCATTCTCTCATCGAGAAGGGGCTCCTTAAGCTTCTTATAGGGAAGGCCGTGCCGGTCGAGGTTCTCCAGAAATTCTTGCCCCGCAATCTTGCTTCCGTGCTTCGCGATGATGTAATAGTGCGTACCATCATCTATGAATGCCTTCGGATAAATTTTCCTAAAAACTTGAACATTTCTCCTGCACTCAAGCATAGTCTGGGTGCTTCTCGCATAGAAGTATCCGGTGTGAGCCCGCAGACTGATAGGAGTGCCTATGTTCATCACGTCTTTTTCTTTCTCTATCAGATCCACGTCAAATCCCGCCCGAGTAAGCTCTAAGGCGATGGTGCATCCGTATATTCCAGCCCCGACAATGCCGATCTTCATGAATTTTTCAGTTTATCATTTCCCCAGAATAATGGAAGCGGATTTCGAAGAAGCAGAGCATCTTTACTAACGTATTATTTCGTTGCATAATTTGCTCACAAGGTTCCCCAAACTGTGCTCTCGAATCACGGCATCTCGGAAGCTGCTCCCATGACTCTCGTCAAGCGTCTTTCTGATTGCGTTCGCCACACTCTCGGGTCGTACATCTTTTATTATACGCTCATCTCCAAGAATCGGCCCAAGAGCATTGTTCGAGACGGCCGGGACAGCTTTGCATGCCGCCGCTTCAAGTATCGTCTTATCTAAACTGCCGGAAGGCGTCAGGTTCACGTACACTGCGTGCTCTCGATAAAGATTGCGGGCTTCTTCTTGCGTCACCGCCCCGGTAAAATTCACCTTGTCTTCCAACCCGTATCCGGCCACTTTCTCTCGAATCATCTTTTCATACTCTTCGTCTTTAGGCAAAGCGGCGCCCGCAATAGTCGCAATAAAACCTCGACCCTGTTCACGGAGGGTATTGAGGGCCTCGACAAACTCGAGCACGCGCTTCACCGGAGCAATTCTCCCTAGAAAAAGAACGGAATCGGGTTTTCTCTGTATTGAGTGGTCAGGCATGAAAAAATTCGTATCAATGCCGGCAGGCATTATCTTTGTTTTTTTGAAACGAGCTGTGTATGACGCGGGGGACGTGCAGTAAACCTTGTTTGAGATCGAAACAGCAATCTTGGTGAACACGCTGCCCTTGAGATGATTGCGCCACAACAATACTTTTTTTCCGAGCGCCTTCCAAAGCACTCCGCCAAGAATCGCATACTCTTGATTCATGTGAACGAAGACAGCATCGTAGTTTTTTCGTTCGCGCCAGATATATGTATAGAATTTGAAAATATAAAAAATCCTAGTGATCAGTAAAAAGTGATTTGTTACTGGATTCTCTTTTCCCAATGAAAATACCTTTACGTTCTCCGGCAGGCTGTATTCCCCTTTCTCAAGGCAAATCACGATGATTTTTTCGCAATGTTTCGCGAACTCTTCCACCCATCGGTGGAAAAAGCCGAGTACATCGTCGTTCTTATCAACTTTCTGCGTGAGGATAAGAAGCTTCATATCGTATTGCCATAGACTCCGCGGAGAAGATCCAAATCTTTCTTTGCGCTTTTTAAGAGCGCGATATTTTTCTTCTCAAGAGCGCGGAGGGCAGCGAGACCCGTCGCATCTTTCTTCATTTTCATAGAATACATCCTCTCGAACGCCGCATAATCCTTGATGAAACAGTGTCCGCCAGCGCCGCGGCCGCTCTTGTGAACGGGATCAAGGTGTGTCCGGCCGATACGCGGATCAGCCGCCATTCCATCACGGACAGTCGGCCAGTCGACACCGTATTTTTTCGAAAGATCGTAGAGCATGTTGATATAGACGACCTTAAAATAGAACCAGCAGTTCCCGCCATACTTTATGAATTCCGCTTCATTGGAATCGCACACAAGCTCAAATGGCGATTCGGGAAGCGCGGCGAGAACTTCTTTCGCATGTTTTCTGTATGCGGGAGTATTTCGCGGAATGCCGACGATATTTCTGTTCGGATGCGCGGCATCATGGGCGGCGGTCGCCTCAGTTAAGAATTCCGGCGAATGCATGACAAAAATATCGGGGTTCGCCTTTTGCAAGCGTTTTGTCATTCCCGGAAGGATTGTTGATTTTACGACCGCAATTTTTCCTTTTCCGACAAGCCGTATTACTTTTCGCAAAATACTGTCATCAAAACCCTTCGGCGTTGTTGGGGTAGGCACGGCTATAAAAACGATGTCGCATTTTGCAATCTCCCCTCCATTGCCGTTATGCGGCTCGCTTCTCGCATACCGCACCACGGGGAAACTGCGCGTCTCGAAATCGTCCGCGTAGTGCTTCCCGATCCATCCCTGACCGATAAAACCGATAGTGGGCTTTCTTACATGCTTCATGATATAGATATAGGATGATAACTTTTCATACCGAAAATAGTTTCTGTAATTCTACTCCAATGCTTTTACAGTAACGCAGCGGAGTGTTTCCCGCAACCCAACTCCGTTTCCCCACTTCAGCAGCCCAAGGTACGAAGCAACCGTCTCAGCAGACGCGCCACAAGCCACTCTTTTCACCATCCTCCTTCTTGTCGGCGCTCGTAATACAAGGTGGTCGGTGAAATGCACCCAGCCCAAGAAGTCAACGCCGGAAGCAAGGGTTTTCAAGAAAAGCTTGTCTGGGTGAAGTTTAAGTTTGAGTTTGTTTTGTAAGAAATTTTGAATGTTCGGGAGACGTAGTGACCGTACTCGTTTAAGGGCTCTTCCGAAAATAACTTCTCCAGATTCGGTTTCAAATTTTTCCAAGATTCGATTTTTTCTGACTGAAAAAATCTTGAGGTGCAGCAGCAGCTGCAGTGAAAGATTTTTGACGGAAGAAAAGTCGGAGATTGGGAAAATTTGGAGGCGAGATGGGGGAGTTATTTTCGGAAGAGCCCTAAGGTGAGTTTGAATGGATCTCGATGCTCCAGAATTGCCTGGACATGAAACCAATTGAGACTTCCGTCGTCGATCTGACGAAAGAAATCTTTCAGTTGGGCAGCCGTCACAGACGACCCGCCAATGACCGTTTTATCAGCCATTGTTTTCTCCTCTTTCAATTACTGCCACCGTGATGGTATTTAAGGCAGAGCGAGTCCGCTTTGCCACAGCGGGAAA
>CAZRNX010000034.1:0-8066 GCA_964601555.1 uncultured Candidatus Saccharibacteria bacterium
CGATTTTGCAAAATGGTTTTTTTATGATTGTATATAATGAGTGAGAATGAGCATTGAGGAGAGCTAAATGACCAAGAGGAAATTCATTGCAGTTGTCTCAGTAGTGTTAATAGCTGGTATGGTCGTAAATTTTTGGAGTGCGGTGATCCCCGCATATTCGACAGTGCTTACTGTAACGCTAAATCCGCAAGCAAACTCTCTGCTTGAGCACATTGTAAAACAAGCGGATAGACCGATAAAAATCCTTATATACTACGGCAGAAATCCGAAGAATCATAACGCTTGGACAGATTCGAGATATCCTAATATGGTTTTCATCGCTTGGGCTTACCGAAAGTACAGGCATCTTGAATGTGTTATCGGACACGAAATCGGCCATTTGCATTTTAATCATGTGGAAATACGGCGGACGATGAACATAGACGCAAAATGGATACTTGCACAGGAAAAAGAAGCCGATCTCTATGCCGCGAAGTTATGCGGGTGGCAAGAGACATTGGAGATGTTGATTGACTTTAATGTTCGAGAAAGTGCCGCACGCATTGGATACATACATCGACACTGGCACAAAACTTACCGATCATGATTTCATCGTGTGTTGAAATAAACCAAAACTAAGGACCTGTGTGTGAATTGCGCGCAGGTCCTTTCTTTTACGCCATGCCCCGCAAGATGTTGATCCGCTCTTGCGCGGGCGGATGGGTCATGAAAAGCTTGGTGAGCCATGCATTGAAGGATTTCTTATCTTCGCGATCAAATGGGTCGGAGATGAACATATGCGCAGTCGCGTGGTTTGCCGTCTGCATCGGACCGACATAGTCGCTTATTTTTTGCAGTGCGGAGGCAAGGCCTTCGGGATAGCGGGTTAAAAGCGCACCGGAAGAGTCGGCAAGAAATTCCCTCTTTCGTGAAATCGCAAGCTGGATCATTTTCGCGATAAGGGGCGCAAGAATGGCGAGAACAAGCCCGACAATAACGAAGATCCCCGAAGCATTGCCGCGGTCGCGATTCCCTCCCCCGAAATGCGCCGTGCGGAGAAACATGTCGGAGAGAAGCGTGACGAAGCCGACAAGCACGACAACGACAGTTTGGAGAAGAATATCCTTATTGCCGACGTGGGAGAGTTCGTGCGCGATGACGCCTTCAAGCTCTGTGCGATCAAGTATTGCGAGAAGGCCGCTTGTTACCGCAACCGCTGCGTGGTCTTTATTACGCCCGGTCGCAAATGCATTCGGAGATGAATCATCTATAGTATAGAGTGCCGGCATTGGGAGTCCCGCAGTGATGGCAAGGTTCTCTACTATATTCCAAAGCTCGCGGTTTGATTCACGAGTTACCGGAGTCGCGCGGTGAAGCCTGAGAACTAGCTTATCGCTCCACCAGTAGCTTGCAACATTCATCACGATGCTGAAAATGACGGCAATATAGAGAATTGAAGAATCGTTATAGTACCAAGACACGGACCAGCCGAGGAACATTACCACGAGAAAAAACCCGGTCATAAGGAACCATGTGCGGTGGATATTTTTATCTTGTTCTGTATAAAGAGTTGCCATTACTCTCTTATTATGGATGAAAGGCGGGGGAAATCAAGACCAAAATAAAGAGTGCTTGGGAGAGAAGCACTCTTTACAATTCAATACGTAAATTTAGTCTTTTTTTATATATGTCCCCGGTGTTGCCCGGAGAGCGGACCTATACTGTGCCACAAGAAGCGATTGTGAGAATTTCTCCGGAAAGAGCTTCTCCAATCGCCTGTCAATAGCAGTCTCAACCTGAGGAAGAGACTGCGAATTGAGAAAATACTCCGTCCTCTCCCCAGTGGTACAGTTAAGTACAAGCAATATCGGCCCGTTGTGGCATACCCCAAGACAAGAGGCCTCCAGAAATTCAAGAGAAACTCCGACCGATTGAAGATGCGCGATCCGTTCCGCAAGATGAGTAGCCGCTCTTTCGCCAATCGGATTATACTTACGGCAAAATCCCTTCTTGCTGCCGCTACAAAGTATGAGAATGCGGTCAACAGAAGGAAGTGCGTGGCTACCGGGATCCCACCAATTTTTTATCGGACTTGCTGGAGGTTTCAGGGGCGGAAACTTGGTCGTGCTCCAAAGAGCAGTATCGACCTCTTGCGTTGCTCTCTTGATACCTTGCGAGAGAGAAACAGCAATACCTGCCCCGAACCGGAGACAGTTCCTGATCCAGAGCATCGGCCCGTTTGGACTCTCTGCTGTCCGCGCCATTTCATAACGACCTACTGAAGTTCCGATGTCGCTTATTTCCAGCGCCCTTCCCTTAACGTGTTCCCAGATATCATTATCAAACTTATTTCGTTCCTCATCGTATCCGGCATGACGTCCAAAAAACATGAGCACCCAGGTTGCTATACCCAACACCCTAGGACTTAAATTTTTCTCACGTTCGACCATAAAACCCCCTAAATATTTACAGAGCAAATATGCAAGTATGCAGAGTACTACTAATATATACAATACTCTTAAAATAGGCTGTGTCAAATATGTGACGACACCGTCAATAAAAATGGGTTTGTTTGTTTCATGATACACAAGATCAGCGGCGGGGATCCCATGCGGTGTCTCTCACAATTTCCATATAGTTAGCGGGTTGTATCCAGATCGCTCCGAGTGGGTCGGTGGTGATTTCGGTAAAAGTGGTAAGCCACGCCATGGTACGCACCGGCGGATTGTTCTTGAGCAATCGCTCTGCCAGATTATTCCTCCCGCTCGTCGTTTTGGAGCACCAAGAGCACGCGGAATGGGAAATCCTTGTACTCCTCGGGGCTGTGCCCATAGCGCACCGAGAGACCACCGCGGCGATAGTAATCCCTGTTGGCTTACCTTCAAGCAAGTCGGGAATGTTGGGGGAAAGATAAAGAAAGGAGCGATTCAACGCATGGATACAAAATTATCGCAGAGTGGCAATTCGTTGGGAGTACAAAATTGAAAATTATACAGGGTTTGTGCGGTTTGCGTGCACGTTGATATTGTTGAGGTTATTTTAAGATGGGTTCTAGAGAATATCCGAACGAGTCCAAAATATGTCTATCATGCTATAGATTCTATGTCAAGCACAAAGTGGGACTTGATTGAGCCGACATGTGCTTCCAGACCGTGCTCCCCTGTCTCTTTAATCGGCTTCTCTAGGATGAGTGATTCTTCGGAAATGTTAACGCCGAGATCGTGGCGAATTGCCTCCAAAATTTCTTTTTTGTGGATGCTCGAAAAGAGATGGCCTTTTTCGTTTGCTTTCGCTTTTATCGTTATCGTCTTGCTATCAAGCACTGTGAGATTTCTGTTGAGCAGGTCTGCGGCGATTTCCCCCATCTGTGCCGCTTCCTGCTTCATCTTCTCAACGCGCTTGATGGTGTCGCCTGTTGCCGGTTCGGCAAGTTTCTTGGGAAAGAGCGAGTTGCGAGCAAAGCCGTCGGCAACGTCTTTGATGTCGTACTTTTTGCCAACTTTTGGGATGTCTTTGAGAAGTAAGATTTTCATAAAATTACTTTAGAATTTCCATTGCTTTCTCCAGCTGTGCATCGCGGCCTTTCTCAAGATCTTTAATAGTTCGCTTCACTTCGAAGTCGGGTGTGAGGCCGCCTTCGTCAAGCGACTTGCCATTCGGGGTGAGCCAGCGCGCAATGGTAATTTTGAGGAATGTATTTTCCGTTACCGGCACGAGCTCCTGCACGCTCCCCTTCCCAAATGTCTTTTCACCGACAAGTTTCGCAATGCCGTGCTCTTGAAGCGCTCCCGCAAGAATTTCCGCCGCCGACGCCGAGCCGCCGTCAACAAGGACTGCTATCCTGGGGTTGTCATTGAAGATACTGTACCCGCGGCTTCGCTCTATCCCCGCTTCACCATGCTCTCCCATGTCTTCTTTCATGATCACTTTCCCGGACGGGAGAAACCAGCTCGCCATGTCCACCGCAGCGTCCAAGTAACCTCCCGGATTGCCGCGCAGATCGAGAATGAGATTATTCGCGCCTCCCTCTGAAAATTCCCGCAAGGCGTCGCGGAAAAGCGCCGGGGATTTGGATGTGAACGTATATAGTCGAATTATAAATACCCCGTCCTTCACCTCCGTATCAAGCGTTGGTATGTCTATTGCCACGCGAGTTATCACAATTTCAATCGGTCCCGACTCCCCCTCGCGAACCACGGTGAGCGTTACTTCCGTTCCCTTCGGTCCGCGGATTTTCTGAACCGCTTTTTCCACAGTGAGATCGGTCGTTATGTGGTCATCGATTTTAAAAATTTTATCTCCCGACTTCACGCCAGCCCTCTGTGCCGGCGATCCCTTCAGCGGCGCGATTACCGTGAGCACATGATCACGGATGCCAATCTCCATCCCGACTCCTTCGAAATTCCCATTCACGTCTTCTTCGAACATTTTCGCTTCTTCCGGCGGCAAGAATACCGTGTACGGATCCCCGAATGACTGCGCGAGCCCTTGTATTGCGCCCCATACTTTGTCCTGATTGGTCGTTTTGTTGGGGAACAGATATTTCCGGTTCAAAATATCCCACGCTTCCCAGAATGTGGAGAAGTCCGCTTCTTCTCCAAGCACGATTGCGGGCTCCTTGTTGGAAATACCGAGAATTCTCTCCGCAGCCGGACGCGAGCCGTACCCCACTTCCACGCCTATAAGAAACGAGGCACCGATAATGAGTACGCTCATGAGAACCGAGAGTATCTTCTGCTTTTTCGTCATTGCACTATTATTGCAGAAAAGTAAAAAGAGTACAAATATCCTCAACTTTCCCTTTGTTATTTTTTTATTTTTAGTATACTTGACTCTATGATTACCCGCTATGAGCATAAGGGGCTCGTGTGGCTTGATGTCGAGTCGCCGACGCATGAGGAGATCGCGGGACTCATTGGAGAGTTCCAGATTCATCCGCTTATCGGCGAAGAGCTTGCCGCACCGTCGCTCCGACCTAAGGTGGAGTCACATGACGGATCTCTCTATCTTGTTCTACACTTCCCTGCTTTCGAACATACGCATGGGAAGGACCACCGGCAGGAGGTAGACTTCGTCATGGGGAAGAAATTCCTGCTTACGGTTCGCTATGAAGAGATTGACGTCCTTCACAAATTCTCCAAAGAATTCGAGGTGAACTCCATCCTTGACCGAAGCAACTTTGGCAGTCACGCGGGATTCCTCTTCTACCTCCTGATCAAGAAACTCTATCGCTCGCTCTCTCACGAGCTTGAACATGTCGAGTCGCGGCTGCGCGAAGCGGAGGGGAGAATCTTCACCGGCGAAGAGGAGAAGATGGTCGCCGCGCTCTCGCATGTGCACCGTGTGGTTCTAGAATTCCGGCAAACGCTTCGTTCGCATGAAGAAATCCTCCGCTCTTTTGAGCGTTCGGGAACTCGTTTCTTCGGAGAAGAATTCATTCCCTATCTTGATGCTATCCTCGGAGAATTCCACCGCGTCTCAACCGCGCTTGAGGGCCACCGCGAAACGCTCTTTGAACTCCGCGCCACCAACGACTCTTTGCTCTCCGCTAAACAGAGCGGCGTTATGCGAACCTTAACCGCAATAACCTTTGCAACATTTCCTCCCGCTTTCATCGCGTGGCTCTTCTCCATGCGAGCCGAGCATATGCCTATCATCGGGTCAAATGGCGATTTTTGGATTATATTCGTGCTTATGATACTCTCTACGCTTGCCACATTCTGGTTTTTTGCCTATAAAAAGTGGATTTAGATGCTTACTTTTTTCAATACCCTCTCCCGAAAGAAAGAAGTTTTCGCGCCGCTTACGGACGACACAGTGACGATGTACAACTGCGGCCCGACGGTGTACAACTTTGTGCACATTGGCAATCTTCGGGCTTTTATTTTTGCTGATATTCTGCGGCGGGTGCTTGAATACAATAATTACAGCGTAAAGCAGATAATGAATATCACAGACGTGGGGCACCTCGTATCAGACGCGGACGAAGGTGAGGATAAGATGGAGAAGGGCGCGCGGCGCGAGGGCAAGAGCGCACAGGATATCGCGGAATTCTACACAAATGCGTTTTTTGCTGATATAGAGAAACTAAATATTAAAAAAGCGTGGGAATATCCCAAGGCGACAGACCATATTGCCGAGCAGATTGCCTTAATACAAAAGCTTGAGGAGAAGGGATACACATACATGATTACTGATGGCATTTATTTCGATACAAGCAAGTTTCCAAAGTACGCTGACTTCGCGCGAATCGACCTCTCTCAAGAGAAAGCGGGTGCACGGGTGGAAGAAAATAAAGAGAAGCGAAACAGGGCAGACTTTGCGTTATGGAAATTTTCAAAACCAGAGGAAAAACGACAGCAAGAGTGGGACTCGTCGTGGGGGGTTGGCTTCCCCGGCTGGCATATCGAGTGCTCTGCAATGGCGATGAAGTATCTCGGCGAAACCATTGATATTCATACCGGGGGGATTGATCATATTCCGGTGCATCACACGAATGAGATCGCGCAGTCGGAGTGCGCGACGGGGAAACAATTCGCTCGCTTCTGGCTCCACAGCGAGTTTATAAATATCGGCGGAGACAAAATGGCGAAGTCGGGCGAGAATTTCATCACGCTACAAACGATAATAGACCGTGCCATTCCCCCGCTCGCCTATCGCTACTTTCTCCTCACGGTACACTACCGCACGCTCTTAAACTTTTCTTTTGGAGCGCTTGAAGCGGCACGGACAGCATTTCTTAAGCTCCATGCGATCTTCCATGAGTGGGACCCCCTCGCCTCCTCGCTGCCTACCGAGCAGGCAGGCTCTAAAGAGGCGGAGGGGCAATATTTTCAAAAGCTTACTGTTGCAATCAGTGACGACCTAAACACCCCCCAAGCCGTCGCGCTTCTGTGGGAGATCGCAAAAGATAACACGATTTCACCCGAAGAAAAAAAGCGGCTATTTCTTGAAGCTGATAAAATACTCGGTCTTGGTTTTGTATTAAACAAAAAAGAACGCGAGAAATTTTTACTAAAGAAAGACGAGGAAATTTCATCCAATACGCTTCCGATCCCGGTACAGAACCTCCTCACCGAGCGTGAGTCCGCGCGAGCGCACAAAGACTTCGAGAGAGCCGATAAATTGCGCGATGAGCTTTTCCAAATGGGATACAAGGTGGTAGATGGGGAGGAGGGGCAAAAAGTGCACGCATTTTGATAGTATTCCATATATATGCATAATTACATCAGTACAGGCCGCTAGAATTGATGCCTGCAAACGCACTAACTACAGAGCAGGAGATGATTCTGTTTGAGTGGAAGATATTTCAGAGAAATCGTACACCGATACAAACATCAAGCGCATACAACAGTTGCAGGAAAGAATACGGAAGAGACGAAACGAACTCCTCACCTGTATGAAATACGACTCCGTGCTTCCCGAAAACAACACGGCTGAGAGAGCGATCAGGAATCACGTGGTCATGCGCAAGATCTTCGGTGGATCGAGGTCGCTTTCCGCTGCGCAGACGATGGGGGTCAATACCTCTGTGATCGACACTTTACTCATGCAGAATCCCGGAAGGTCTTTCTTTGAAAGTGTTTTGCCAAGGTTGAAGGAGAGAGCTGGTGAGTAGGTACATATAGTATGTGTATCAAGAAATCCAGATTTATGCTATAATACTCGCATGAAAAGCCAAAAGATAGCGGAAGATATGCCGCGGCGGGAGTCGCTTTTTTGGGATACGGACCCGATGAAGGTGGACCCGGAGAATAATGCCCGGTATGTTATTGAACGGATACTTGATTTCGGTACTATGAAAGAACTGGAATGGCTCTTTCATTACTATCCACATGCGACACTTAAGAAAACACTCGAAGAGCCGCGAAGCCCGCTTCAGAGAAAATCAAAAGCCCTATGGTCACTCATCCTGCAGTAAAAATCGTTGAGCCGAAAGATTTACATATAGACACCTTGTCCCCCGCAACAAGGCGCGCATTTCTTGGTGCCTTGTCGTTAGATTTTATTTCTTCACCCGATTGGTATCTTGCTGGAGGCACTGCACTTGCGCTTCAGGTTGGGCACAGGAAATCCGTTGACTTGGA
>CAZRNX010000035.1:0-8015 GCA_964601555.1 uncultured Candidatus Saccharibacteria bacterium
CTAAGCTGGATCATAACAACGATTGCCTGGCTTTGGGTGGTATAAGCCATGGCAATATCAAGATCCCGCAGACCAAAAAACTATTTCAACAAATCACCGCACGGGAACAAGCAGACGAAAGTTCCAAACCCGCGCGAGAAGCCCATCAACCCGCGCCTCCTCTCTCAAACGCTTCATGCAGCTAGACAGAGAGGCGGTGACCCCGACGATTAACACAGTACCGTTAGCCCGCGCAATCGCGGGCTATTTTTATACTCTCCTTTGCGGTAAGCAGTGCTTCTTGATATTCTAAAGGCAGAGAACTCAAACGACCTCTGACAAAAAGTCGAGGAGGTTCAAGTGAAAAAGTTATTCAGAAAATTACTTCTCTTTGAAATTACAGCTCTTGCGCTTGCAAGTGCGTATTTGTTTCCGAATGAAGCGGTACGCGCCGCGCCGCCTACAGATCCCCATTCTCATCACCACGGAAAACACGGGGATACGGGAGAATACAGGCCGGCGGGCATTGCCTGCATGGATTGGCTTCTGTGTCCTCTAAGTACGCCGCACCATGGCAATCATACAGAGATAAACGGCTGGAACATTATGGGGCACGGCTTTATTAATACGGTTTATACGATACAACCAAAACCGCGGGGAAAGAGCGGATTTGCGGCTCCGAATCATTTCATGGCGTCGGCGGAGCGGAGTGATGTGCTTGGAGGAAATATTCGTTTCGGACTCGGGTTTTCTTTTGATGCATTCACGGAATCGAACGGCGGCAAACCGCAATTGCTCCAAGGGGGAGAAGGCGAGGTAGATCTCCAGCACAAGCACAAAGTGCTTACCAATCTGTCTGCCGAGTATCGCCGTCCGTTTTCTCGCAATGCAGACTGGTTCTGCTCTCTCGCTCTCATCGGCGACGTTTCGGGAGTTCCTATGGAATTCCATCGGCCCTCGGCACGACGCCTTGTCGATACTTCCCTCTTTCATCACGGCACAACCGATAAGCATATTACATCATCGGTGACTTCCTGCGGACTGGATGTGGGAAAATTTCGTTTCGCGCTTGCGGGCTTCCACGGGCAAGAGCCGGAAGCGAATCCGCTTACTCTCGATCTCGGAACGCCCGACAGCTACGCCGCGAGTTTGCAATATTTGCCGACAGACAATTGGGCCTTCTACTTATACGGCGCACATATCCACAATGCAGAGCGGCATGAGCCGGGCGATATCAACCGACTTACTGCCGGGGCGATGTATGTACGTCCGCTCGAAGGCGACGACTGGTGGGCAACAACCGCAATCTTCTCTCGCGATGTCAAGACATTCGCAAAGAGTGCGAACATGGCTGTTATAGATTCAACGCTCAAATTCGCCGGAAGACATTATGTGTACGGACGGCTAGATGTTGGCGACAAATCGCATGAGTTTCTGGAAACTAATAGCTTCGGCCGCCCGGGACAGAAGGAGATGCCACCGGTAAAGCACGGAATCCTTGAAAGATTTCAACAAAAAGATAACTTCCTTAGGGGTGCCGGTACGGTGGGTTATGCATATGCGTTCTGGCAGAGCAAGTCTAAATCCAATTCTAGACCTAATGCAGAAGCGGGTATCGGCTCTGATGTGACGGCCCATGTTCTGCCGGACGAGCTAGAGAAAGTGTACGGCAAGCTTCCCATAAGCGCGAATATATATTTTTACATGAAATTTGATTTTTAATTAATAGCCCTTTTCCGTGGGGCTATTTTCTTTTTAAACCAATTTTGAACTTTCGGCGAGATATGCTAGTGTGCTTGTATGATCGCCATCTTGAATTTCGGCAGCCAGTTTGTGCACTTGATTGGGAGACGCGTGCGGGATCTCGGGGTGAAACCCAAGATTTTAGCTTTTAATACCCCAGCATCTGAAATTGCGAAGCTCCATCCGACGGGAGTAATTCTCTCCGGTGGTCCGGCCTCTGTACTTGAAAAAGGAAGCCCGCGGCCGGATGAAAACATTTTCTCACTTGGCATACCCGTTCTCGGAATTTGCTACGGACATCAGGTTATGGCGCACATGCTTGGCGGGAAAGTGGAGAAAGGCAAGCATAGAGAATTTGGAAAGGAAATTCTTAGCATTAAAAATAAATCCGGCATTTTTAAAAGTTTCTCTTCAAAAGAAACAGTTTGGTTTTCTCACGGCGATCAGGTAACAAAACTGCCACATGGCTTCGTCGGCACAGTTTCTACAGGCACATGTAAGTATGCCGCTTTTGGGAACACAAAAAATAACTTATACGGCATTCAGTTTCACCCCGAAGTAACGCACACAGTACACGGGAGGAAATTATTAGCAAACTTCTTGTTTTCTGTTTGTCGCGCGAAAAAAGATTGGACGCCGAATGTTATGGCGGAGAATATTATTGAAGAAATAAAACAAGAAGTCGGGAAAGAGCATGTGGTGGTGGGAATTTCCGGAGGGGTGGATTCTCTTGTCGCCGCGACGCTTATCTATCGGGCGACAGGCGATCGCCTTCACGCAGTCTTCGTGAATACTGGTCTTCTGCGTAAAGGAGAAGTAGAGCAAGTCGCGGGAGAGCTTCGCAAGAATGGCTTTAAAAATTTGCACATCGCAGATGCGAGTAGGATTTTTCTCAAACGCCTCAAGGGAATTACCAATCCGGAAGAGAAGCGCAAAATTATCGGCCACACGTTCATTAATGTATTCGAGAAGGCCATAAGAAACGGGTTGCGGAACGAGTTGAAAAAACATTCCATCGGTTATTTCGCGCAAGGCACTATTTATCCGGACAGGATAGAGTCGGCTGGAACTGGAGGCGCCGCCGCAAAGATTAAGAGCCACCACAATCTCACGCTTCCGGAGAAGCTCGGTTTCAAGATTCTCGAGCCGCTCAAAGATTTATACAAAGATGAAGTGCGCAATGTCGGCCTTGCACTTGGACTGCCCAAAGAATTACTCTGGCGCCACCCCTTCCCCGGTCCCGGACTTGCCGTGCGGATTGTGGGTGAGGTGACTCCTGAAAAACTCCGAATGCTCCGAGAAGCAGATGCAATATTTATTGAAGAATTGAAGAAGGCGGGCGAGTACGATAAGATCTGGATGGCATTCGCGGCGCTCCTCTCGCTCAAGGTAGTCGGCGTCATGGGCGACGCGCGAACGTACGAATACATGATCGCGCTCCGAGCCGTTGACTCCGTGGATACCATGTCGGCCGATTGGTACAAAATCCCAGCCCCGCTTCTCGAAAAAATCTCGAGTCGTATCGTCGGGCACGTGCGCGGCGTAAACCGCGTGCTCTATGACATTACCCAGAAGCCCCCGGGCACGATGGAGTACGAGTGAAAGTGCAGCTGGAACTTAAGTTTTTGTATTTTCTATTAAACTCCGCTAGAATATTTTCATGAAAAAGAGAGACAAAAGTAAGCTAAAATATATTCACGTCAAGCATTTTAGCCGCAATAATAGACACAAACATACGGACAAAGTACAGCGTAAATGAAAAAAATCCTCCTCAGCTCTATTACGGCAATCTTATTTCTTGTATGGGTATTTTACGCGTGGCAAAATCGGGAGTTTGTTTTTGAAAATGAAAACTTGCCGCAAGATTTAGTCGCCCACCCCCTCCCGACCACCCCCTCTAAAGAGGTGGGGGGGCTTGTTGGACGGGAAAATATTTTCGAGTATGGCGGAGAAGGCGCGCGGAAAGAGGTGGAGGCGAAGAAACAGAAGCCGGAAATTATTTACACAGTAAACGGCTTCGACCCGGCAGTTTTGCATGTGAAGCAAGGCGAAAGCGTTACTTTCTTGAATAGGAGCGGCAAGTTGATGAAGCTTGTTTCAGACTATGCTGATTTTCCCAGTCCGAAAGAAGTCGCGAACGGCGAATCATATAAATTTACTTTCAACAAGAAAGGCTACTGGAGCATCGGCAATGCCGACAATGCTTCACTTATGGCAGTCGTGAGTGTAGAATGACGCTCACGATGCCCCCCGAAACTCCCCTCAAAAATATTTTTCGCCTCAACCCTATGCAACAGAAGGGGCTTGCGAAGCTTGGTATTGCAACTGCGCTTGATTTGCTCTATCACTTCCCCGCTCGGTACACGCACATTGCGGAAATTAAAAACATCGCAGATTTGCGGCCTAAAGACATGGCGGTGGTGTACGGGAAGATTGCGGGAATTAAAACCGCAAAAAGTTTCAGGTCTAAAATGCCGTACACGGAAGGCACGGTGGAGGATCATACGGGAAAGATTAAAGTAATGTGGTTTCGCCAGCCCTACATTGCGAAGATGTTCCCCGAAGGGAGTACAGTGAAGCTTTCGGGTACTGTCACAGAACACAACGGCAAACTTTCTTTATCCAATCCTGAAATCAGCCGTATCAAAGAACTGCCAATTGATTCTCATAACTCTCTCTGGAGCCAGTCACCGATGACCAATGACCAGTTACTAGACTTCTTTCCTGTGTATCCTGAAACGCGCGGCGTAACGAGCCGGTGGTTGTATTATGCAGTAGAGAAAATTATCAAGATGGGAGTGTTGGAAAAAATAGAAGACTCTATATCAGAAGAAATTCTCAAGAAATACAGTTTGCCTTCCCTCAAAACAGCACTCATCTGGATTCACCGACCGAAGAATGACGACCATAGCGCATCAGCGAGAAAAAGATTTGCATTTGAAGAAATATTCTTCATCCAGCTTGCAAGGCAGAAAGCACGAAAAGAATACGAACGAAATGCGGCGCCGACTATCGGAGTTCCTGATGAGAAAATTAAAGAATTTCTCTCGCGCTTCCCGTTTACGCCCACACTTGCGCAGAAAAAGGCGATTATGCATATTCTTCGTGATTTCGCTTCGGGCAAACCAATGCTTAGATTACTTGAAGGCGACGTCGGTTCCGGGAAAACTTTAGTCGCAGCAACCGCCGCCTATGCCATACTTACCAGTAACCAGAAACCAGTGACTAGTTACCAGACTGCCTACATGGCACCGACTGAGATTCTCGCCAATCAGCATTTTGAATCTTTCATAAAATATTTTGAACACCTACCTGTGACAGTGGGGCTAATCACCGGCTCGGGGTGCAAGAAATTCCCTTCTAAAGCTGATCCTTCCCAATCAACGCAAATATCCCGTTCGCAACTTCTAAAATGGGTGAAGGACGGCACGGTGGATATTCTTTTCGGCACGCATGCTCTGATACAAAAAACAGTTGCTTTTCAGTCTCTCGCTTTTGCAATAATAGATGAACAGCATCGATTCGGCACGTCACAGAGGGCGAAGCTGGTTCAAAAAACCGGAACGATGCCACACTTGCTCTCCATGACGGCAACGCCCATTCCGCGAACGCTTGCCCTCACTATTTACGGCGATCTTGACTTGACTCTATTAGATGAAATGCCCCCGGGGAGAAAAGTGGTGATTACGGAAATTATCTCTCTTGCGAAGCGCAAAGAGATGTATGAAACAATTCGCGAAGAATTGCAAAACGGCCGGCAAGCGTACGTGATTTGTCCCAGAATTGAGGAGCCGGACCCGGAGAAGGAGCTTGCGTTGATCGCCAAATCGGTGAAGGAAGAGGCGAAACGGCTTGAACGTGAAACTTTTCCGGAATTCGAGATTGGAATCCTGCACGGCAAGATGACCGCAAAAGAGAAAGAAAAAACAATGAAAAGATTTGAGGCGGGCGAAATACATATTCTCGTTGCGACATCTGTTGTGGAAGTCGGCGTCAATGTTCCCAATGCGAGCCTCATAGTGATAGAGGGCGCGGAGCGATTTGGCCTCGCGCAACTGCACCAACTTCGCGGACGGGTCTTGCGCAGTACGCATCAGACATATTGTTTTCTGCTTACGGACAGCAACGGCGAGAATGTCGGCAACCGCCTTCGCGCTCTCACTACCGCGAAAAACGGCTTTGAACTTTCGGAAATAGATCTTACGCTCCGAGGTGCGGGACAACTCGGCGGCAAACAGCAATGGGGAATTTCCGACTTGGGAATGGAGGCTATTAAAAATATAAAAATGGTGGAAGCGGCACGTGCAGAAGCACAAGCGGTTCTAGAAGCCGATCCTGATCTAAAAAGTCGCCCAATTCTCCTTGCGCGTTTGTATAACAGCAAGAGCAGTAATCACTTTGAGTAAAGCCCTAACCTACCGCCCCGACTAGCCCTATTTTTGACGATCGGAAATTATAGGGATAGTTGTCCTGTTCAGACAAAAAGAAACCGCAAGCCAATATTAGCTGCGGGTTTCTCAGTGTGTTAAACGCGAAACGATTTCGTCCAGGGTGGCTGAGGAAAGATGCCCGGCTGTTTTCTCCTCTTCTACAATGCGCCGATCAAGTCTTTGATCTGCGCGCACGTATGTGTTGAATTTTTCGCCGTGTTTTTCGATCCACTCGTTTAAAACATTCTGGGGAATCTCCTCAAATGATCCGTATTTCAACATAAGAGCCGCCGCTTCCATTTGGGCATGGTTTTCAGCAGAACCCTTAAGATCAACCCCTCCTTGGTTTCGTTGTTCCAGAGATCCCATAAAGAATAGTCTAGCCCAAAAAACCCAAGTTTGCCATATCAAGGTTACAGCATTCATTTCAGCGAACCCTCTATTCACTGTCTCTTCACAATCCTACTCCCCCTTTCCGAAAGCGCAAGGGTACGCTACAATCGATGTGCATAACCTAAAATAGCCACCCTTAGCTCAACGGTTAGAGCACTCGGCTTATATCCGAGCGGTTCATGGTTCGAATCCATGAGGGTGGACAAGAAAAACACAAATCCCGCTGACGAAAGCGGGGTTTGTGTTGAATGCTCTGCCTCTTCTCTCTACAAAGCGAATGTCAAAAATGACTGCTGTGAAGATGTCGCGGTATTGCCGGAAGCATCTTTGGACTCCGCGACAAAGTAATAGGTCGTGCTGGCAGTAAGGCCGGAGAGATTAACCTCATGGTATGTGGTGGACGATGCAGTGCTTGCAACCGAAGCTGTTCCGAGATTTACCGGAGAAACCGTACTGTAATAGACTTTGTTGGTCGCACTCTCATTTGTAGTCCAGGAAATTTTCGCGCCCGTATGCGTTACGTTCAACGCGAGAAGCGAAGAGATTATAGGAGCGGTCGTGTCGGGAGTTGTCGTTCCGGTGCTGCCGCCGTCGTGGCAGCGAATCCACTCATCCATAAGCCGCCGCCAATTGTCGTAGTGCGTTTTCTGGTATCCGGGAGCGGTAAGCAGTCCCGGCGGAATGCCACAATTCTTCTTTGCAAATTTATTTTCCATTTTCTCTTTCTTCTTTTCAAATCTGTCTTCCGTACCGTCCATTTCCTCCTCATGCCGTTCTTCCATCTTCGCCATTTTCTCACGCATTTTTTCAAACTTTTCTTTCGTGCGTTCGTTGAATTTCTCCCGACGCTTCTCGTATTTCTCCTTGAATTTCGCAATCGCGCGCGCGGTAAGGGGGCCGTAATATCCAGTTACCAGCCCTTCCGGATATACAGACACGTCCGCAGCGAGAAGCGCCTGAATCTGCGCTACTTGATCGCTCGTCATCCCCTCTCTCAAACCGGCAATTGCCTGAAGCGTTATTTGTACATCGGCGTTCGTTGTCTGTACCGCCAGTTGCGCGCTCTTCAGAGCATTGAGTTTCGCTTGTAGGTCTGCTATCTGTGCGGTCAGACTCGCAATGAGCGCGTTTAAATTCGCGGTTGAACTTGCCGTCTGTGCGAACGTTGCTGGAACGGCAACGCTAAATATAAGCGTGCCGACGATAAGATATGTTGCTATTTTTTTCGTCATGGTAAAAATTATATAAAATTTAAGCTAATAATTGCATTCTCGGGGCGCACACAGGGAAATATGTGGCCAGCCCGGAAAAGCCGGACTATTAGTGTAGACGAATCTACTGAACGCGTCTTACAGCCTGTTCATATTAGAATACACTATTCCCCACTCGCCAAGTGGTGCCAAGCTATTGAGGGATTAAGGGCTCTTCCGAAAATAACTCCCCCATCTCGCCTCCAAATTTTCCCAATCT
>CAZRNX010000036.1:0-7823 GCA_964601555.1 uncultured Candidatus Saccharibacteria bacterium
AGAGTTGAGATACTCTAACTGGCTGTTAGTAGGAAGTGAGTCATGGTCCGTGAAAGCCATCACAGAGAGGCCGAGCTTCTCGCCCGCCTCGAACATTTCTTGATGGGTGTTCTTCCCGTCCGAGAGGGTGGTGTGCGTATGGAGCGATTCAGGCGCATTTAACATGTCTTTATTCTACAGAAATCTCAAGAACACGCCATCGGGAGTATTGGTCTCGGTGAAAAGTCCAAGATACTGACCCTCTCTGTCCTGTGGACATCTCCCCCTTGGCAGGGGGAGAGGCGAAGTTGTCGCAATATTTTTCAATCTTACTTTTCTGTCCCATGCCGAATTCTATGAACATTTTGCCGCCCCTCTTGAGAAGTTTTGGGGCGAGATTGACGAGCCACTTGATATAGTAAAGCCCGCGATCTTTCGCAAAGAGCGCCTCATGCGGTTCATAATCCAACACTGATCTCTGTACGGTGTGCTTTCTTAAGAAGTCTATGTACGGAGGATTGGTGAGAATATAGTCATATTTTCCAGTCTTACGCTGTAGTGTTTTCCCTAAAATATCTACAACATCACCCGTAATTATTCTTGCCCGAGACTTATCTATGCCGTTCTTTTGGAGGTTTATCAAGATTTGGGTTTTGAGCTTTGGATTTTTCTCAATAAAACCTACATGCGCATGTGGAAGATTTTTTAGTAACGCAACACCAATGCATCCGGAGCCGGCAAAAGCATCAAGAATTTCCACCCTACCCGGGGGAATAATCTTCATGACTTCATGTACCCAGTACTCTGTCTCGGAGCGTGGGATGAAGGGGCGGAGCGAGAAATCTATATCGCAATTAAGAAACGGAATATCGCCGATCCGATATGCTTCGGGGAGATCTCTACTCAACTTGAGCATTGCCTTTAGTCAAAACCGACGCCTGTAAACAAAATGTCAGGACTGCGGTTTGCGTCCATCCGCATGAGCCGTCCTGTTGCCGCTCACAGGAGGCTGTTTTGTAGCAGGTGTATTCTGGGCGATATTCGCAAGTGCTTACCATTTCTTCTTCCGCGCATATCTGGCCGGAACAGCCGCTTACGACACATTCTTTAGTAGCCACCGCTCCGCCACCGCTCGAAGACCCCGATCCTGTCGAAGGACTGCCCGTTCGTACAAATCTGATTGGAATGCGAAGTTCGTCATCGTTTTCCGGCAAACCTGATGGATTGTCTTTTTGAAGCACGATCGTTCCCGTATCTGTTTGGGGCTTCGAGTAGGCGATAGTGGTTTTAAACGGCACGAAATCTTCCGTCATCCATTCGCCCAACGCCCGTGCTATTCCAACACCGAGTTCAGTTCCGTTCGCATCAAGAACTTTTATTGGGAACGACGCTTCAAAATACCAGTATCCCCTGGCCTCGCCTTCTATAAAAACCGGACTTACGATCCTGGCGTTTGGGCGAGGATATGAAACACGAATCAAATCGCTTTTCTCGAGTTCATTGCCAATATCTTCCGCGAACATTTTCCCGTCGGGCGCACGGCACTGTCTCGGATAGCTTTCTGCAACGGGAAATCCGGCCGCTATACATTCTTCGAAGTTTGCCACAGTTGCCGGCTCTTTTAAAATATTACCTCCCCATCCGAGCGTGGTAAAAAGCATGACAACGATGGCGAAAATAACGATAAGCACGATGACTATGCCGTTTGTTTTTTTCATGATTTTGAAATAAACTTATTGTATATTTTTGCAGTATATCACGATATTGGGCTATATAACAGCCACTCTACCCTTCGTCGTTCAATGGATAGGACGCAAGTTTCCGGAACTTGTGATGGAGGTTCGATTCCTCCCGAAGGGACAAAGTAAGCCAGTTGTATAGGACTTTTTATAAAGGACAAAATTCAGATCGTTCTGTCGACATGTGTCCTTTATGTCCTTTATAACGTTACGTAATAAGACATTTTGTCCGTCGTCTTTTCCTTAAGAAGACTTTCTTTATTTTGACCCCCAGAACACTTTACTTTTATTATATAGTGTGTGAAATATATTCTACTGCTCTTTACTCTTTAACGGCTCTTTATTTGAGGCTCTTTAACGCTTATTTTAAGGTGACTTTTACTATATTTATTAGCTACTTAATTTTACTGAAACACATGAATACTCTCTCAATACTGAAACGCGTAACGGTGGCGCTTGTTTTCATGACAGCGTTTTTCGGAACATGGTTTTCCATGCCTGATTCTGCGCTGGCATGGAATCCGAAGATCACTGTTCTTGGGCCGAATCCGTATGAAATGACAGAGGGAGATGCGTTTACCGATCCCGGCGCGACGGCGATAGGCTATACGGACCACTCAATGAGCGAGGAGGTAGACATCACGGCCGACATAGTTGTTTCCGGCGATTCAATTTCTTCTGCTACTCCGAGTGGAACGTATACTATTAAGTATAATGTAACCGACTCGCACAATCTGAAAGCAAAAGAAAAAACGCGCACGGTAATCGTAAATGTGAAGCCCGCACCAGTGTTTGTGGGGCCTTCGTGCGGGTTCTCTCCGCAAGACGGACGCGTCATTGTGAACTTTCCCACGGATCGGGAGATTCGATCTGATCAACAGGAAAATGACGCTCACACAATCCCTGTTGCAACAGTCATCCCATCGGGATTATACGATGTAACTCTTGTCTCTTATGACGGATATGCCGACCGAGTGAATGTGTCGCAGTCCAACGAGTCATGGGTGGCGCTTCTTCATTCGTCCAACAATATTTCAACGCTTGCAGAAACAAATGCGAGCGGCGATCTTCAAGACAGGGTTCTTGAGGCCTCAAGCACCACGCTCGTGAATACGAATTTCGTTGTTCCCGCTGGCGTTGAGTTCGTTAAGGCATACCATGCTGCATATCCGGACACAACGAACGCGAACGGCGTTGTCCCGGTTTGCGCTGTCTTTGACAAGAAAGCAGATGCAAACACTCCTCCGACGATCATGGTGCTCGGGAACAATCCGTTCACACTGACGGTTGGATATGAGTTCACTGATCCGGGTGCAACTTCTACGGATGCCGAGGACGGCGATCTCACGGATGAAATTGTGGTTTCCGGCGATACGGTTGCTTCTACCACTCCCATTGGAAGCTACACTATTTCTTATAGCGTAACCGACTCGGGCGGACTTTCTGCAAGTACGACGCGAACGGTCGTGTTGCAGGCGGCATCCACACCCACACCCACACCTTCGCCAACACCTACCCCGCCAGCTCCATCTGGAAGCAGGGGCGGAGGAAGTCCTCCTGCGCAATGCAGCGACAATACTGACAACGATAGCGACGGCCTCATTGACCGTCTGGACCCCGGCTGTCATACGGATGGAAATGCGGGCAATCCGGATTCCTATAATTACGTCGACAACGATGAAATGAACTCTGGTGGATCACTCGCTATAGCGACGACAACCCCTGCTTCTCTTGGGGGAGGTGGCCCTTCCGCAACGAGTACCCCGCTAGGAACTGGCGCAAGTTCAGGCGCTCCCACAACCACGCCGGCGATTTCTTCAGACACGTGCGACTATCTTCACGGCTTCATCAAGCGCGGTTGGAACAATGACCCGACGGAAGTCATGAAGCTCCAATCGTTTCTGAGTATTTTTGATGGAGCGAGCCTTATGGTGAATGGCGTATATGACGATGCGTCTTACAATGCCGTCGTGAAATTCCAGGAAAAATACTTTAATGACATTCTCGCTCCCTGGGGGCATGATCGTGGAACGGGATTCGTATACCTCACAACCAGAAAAAAAGTGAATGAGATTTACTGCAATCGTTCTTTTCCGCTCACGTGGGAGCAGCAAGCGGAAGTTGCGGCGTTTAAGACGTATCTTGAAAGCCTTGCAAAGGAAACGTCGGGAGATGGCACGACCGATGCTTCGGGAACATCGGGTGGGACTCTTATCCCCGCAATGACTGAAGACGGAAGAAATATAGATGACGTTGTTGGGAGCATTAAATCGACCGGTTCGAATGATTTGCTCACGCGAGGTGAAACTGAAGAGGAAACAAAGTTTAACGGACCGGCAGGTTTGGCTGCGGCAATTATTGGCGGAGTGATGCTCAACCTTCTTGAATCATACTGGTTTGTGCTTCTTCTCGTCCTCATTCTGGTTTTCTACTTCGTCCTTCGATCATTCTACGATCGCGAGGAGGAGTATCAAATGGAAACTGAAATAAATGAAAGCGATCTGGATGAGGATATTATTATCCCGGATGAATATCAGGAGTCCGCTCCAAAGCCGGAGAATGAGATACATACAAGAATGGAAATCCCGGAAAAACCAAAGGATGGCGACGACAAATTCACAAATGCCCTTTTTTCGGGGAGTCGCCGCGACGATCACAAATTGTAAAGGCATACTCGAGTCTTTTACTTTGGCGAAAAGCCGTTATTATTGAGAGAGCGGTTTTTTGCTGTCAGTCTGGAATTTAAAAAAGCGGCACTGGCAGTTTCTCTTCCTCGCGTCTTTACCCACGCCATTTAGAAATGCCAAAGAAGGCGTGTGGCCTACGCCGACTCGTCATGAAAACTGCCAGTGCCGTTTTTCAATGCTAAGCTCATGATCATCCAAGAAAATATTTTGCTCAAAGACTTCACGACATTTCGCACGGGCGGGCCTGCGAAGTACTTTTGCCGCGTTCAGAATATCGATGAACTCAAAGAAGCGGTGCACTTTGCGCGAGAGAAAAACTTACCTGTTTTTATTCTCGGTGGTGGCTCGAATATTCTCGTCGCTGACCAAGGTTTCCCGGGTATTGTAGTCAAGATAGAGATAGAAGCGCGGGAATTTCTTGATCGCGGTGCGAAAACTCTCGCAATCGCCGGAGCGGGCGAGAATTGGGATGATTTCGTGGGAGAAACTGTTCCGCACAATCTTTCTGGTCTGGAGAATCTCGCGCTCATTCCTGGGACTGTCGGTGCCGCCCCCATCCAAAACATCGGTGCATACGGACGAGAAGCGAAAGATACTATTGAGTGGGTAGAAGCTTTCAATATCGAAACTCTCCGGACAGAAACGCTGTACAATAAAGAATGCGGTTTCCTGTATCGCGACAGTATTTTCAAACATCCGGAAGGGAAGAAGTACATAGTCACGCGCGTCGCGTTCTCTCTTATGAAAGACGGCATGCCTTCTATTGAATATAAAGATGTGAAAGAAGAACTCTCTCGGCGAAATACAAGAATACCGACGATTGCCGATGTGCGAAATGCAGTAGTTGCCGTGCGCACCGCTAAGCTTCCAAACATCAAGGAAGTAGGTACAGCTGGATCATTCTTTAAAAACCCCGTTATACCACAAAAAATACTTGCAACGTTGCGCGATAAATTTCCGAAAGTTCCAGCGTATTCGTTCGGAAACGATTTCAAAATTCCCGCCGGATGGCTCATTGACCATGCATGCGGGCTGAAAGGCGAGAGGAGGGGGAATGTCGGCGCATGGGGGAACCAGGCGCTCGTTGTCGTGAACTACGGCGGCGCGACAACAAAAGAAATTTTAGAATTTGCCGATGATGTTCAAACACAAGTGAGAGAAAAGACAGGCATTGATCTCGAATGCGAAGTGCAAAGAATTTAATATTTTTACAAAAGTTATCCACATATTTCTTCAGAAAACATTTTTTTATTTTTTAAGTGCGGTATAATTATTTGAGAGAAAGTTTTTTCGAGATCGCTCATCAACGAAAAAATTTTTTCTAAAATAATTTGAGAATAAGGTCGATGATTACTTACAACTAATTTGACCGACGTGAGGATCACGCTCGTGACTCTCATCCGGCATCCATTGCAATGGCAACAAAGAAAAAGGCTAAGGCCAAGAAGAAGGTCGCAAAGAAGAAGCGATAACTTCTCTCTCGTTTCGCGCAATACTTTTTGTCGAAACGGCAAAGTCCTCCTCAGCCATCTGGCATGGGGGGATTTTGTTTTTTGCGCGAAATGGTATACTAGCCATGAGTACTTTTTAATAAAAATTTAATAAAAATAAATATATTTTATGAATAAAAAAACTTTTTGGGGCTTGTTGTTGCGCTTGCGATAGCCGGGTGGTATTTCTTGAACAGCCAGGCAACATTTGTTTTTTCTGATCTAGAAGTTGAGGGGGATTATGCCGTGAAGCCGTCAGAGAAAATTGTTTTCAAAGACAATGCGAAGCTTTCCGTGAGCGGGAAGCTCCTTCTTAACGGGAATATTTCTTGCGAGAACGGGGCGCTTCATATCGCCGCGAAAGGAGGAGTGGTTGTGAACGGTATAGTGAAATATCTCCCAGTCGACCAGCTTATCATCGAAGATGAGGCTGGTTGCGGCGCGGACCACTGGCATGCCGCAATGGGGGTTGTAACGGCGACCGATGGCACGAGAGTGTCAAGAACCAACTTCGCAGAGACGCACAGGATTGCTTTAAAGAATAAAGTCTGGCCGCGGCCGCTCCAAAGTATTCGGGGCGGTTTCTTTTTGGCACATTTCCGTTACACTTGTTGTATGATTGTTGACGGCAGAAAAATTGCAGAAGAAATGAAAGAAGCGCTGACAGATAAAGCGGCAGATTTTGCCCGTATGCACGGAAGAAAACCGCGACTCGATATCGTATATGTTGGGGAGAATCCGGTGATCGAGAATTTTATCGGCAGAAAAAAGAAGTTTGGGAAAGATATCGGGGTTGAGGCTCTGGTGCATAGATACGCGCAAGAAATTTCACAGGACGCGCTTATGGGGGAGATTAAAAGAATCAGCACTGACAGAAGTTCAGACGGCATCATCGTTCAGCTGCCCCTGTCAGAAAATTTCGATGCCCAAGAAGTTCTTAGCGCGATACCGAAAGAGAAAGATATTGATGTGCTGTCACAGGAAGCGTTTGAGAGTTTCTCATCCGGCGAATCGCCATTTTTTCCTCCGGTGGCCGGGGCGGTGAAAGAAATTTTGGAAAGAAACAAAATTGCACTTGAAAACAAAAATATTCTCGTCATTGGCGCAGGGAAGTTAGTGGGGAAGCCGGTCGCGCAGTGGCTTCTCCGTGAACACGCTCACTACGCTGTAGCGAGAAGCAAAACCAAAAATCTTTTCGAGCTTCTCTTGAATGCTGACATAGTTATTTCCGGAATCGGCATGTCTCAATTTATCAAGCCGGAGATGATTAAACAAGATGCGGTTCTGATAGATGCAGGAACGTCAGAGCAAGGGGGGAAAGTTCTCGGCGACGCTGACCCCGCCTCTGCCGCGAAGTGCTCACTCTTCACCCCCGTCCCCGGCGGCATTGGGCCCATCACGGTCGCGGTGCTGTTCCAGAATCTTCTGGGAAAATAAAAGATTTTATATTTCTTTTGTCAACGTTTCGTAAAACGCTTGAGTATTATATAATTCCCGCATCATGCTAAAAATGCGCGTATGGGCCGTTTTTCTTCTTCTTGCCGGACTCGGGGTCGGCTATTTTGATTATGCGACGGAGACCACACCCTTTTCCCGATTCCCCAAAATTGAAAATTTCCCCCTGCGTCTCGGTCTCGATCTAAAGGGCGGTACACACTTGGTTTACAAAGCCGACACATCCGCACTTCCGGAGGGGGAGGTCAAGGAATCCATGTCATCGCTTCGCGACGTGATAGAGCGGCGGGTCAATCTTTTCGGCGTAGCAGAACCTCTCGTGCAGACCGAAGAGTCAAGCTTTGTTGCGGCTGGCGGAAGCGAAGAGCGTCTTATCGTGGAACTTCCCGGGCTTACCAACACGGATGAAGCGGTGAAAATGATCGGACAGACGCCGGTATTGGAATTCAAAACTGCGCGGCTTGACGCCGAAC
>CAZRNX010000037.1:0-7573 GCA_964601555.1 uncultured Candidatus Saccharibacteria bacterium
CCCCCTTTAAAGGGGGAGGTTGGGAGGGGGTCTTGACGCAAGGTGTGTCAGCCCGATCGCAACAGCGTCGTACTCATCATCATATTCTATTTCTTTCTCAGCCTCAACAAGTTTCTGTACCATGAGTGTGACTTGCCTCTTCTCGGCACGCCCATCTCCAGTCATGGCGACCTTCACCTGAAGGGGCGTGTATTCAAAAACAGGAACGCCATTTCGTTTCGCTTCATAAATCATCACCCCACGCGCCTCCGAAACTTGCATGGCGGTTTTCTGGTTTGTATTGAAAAATAACTTCTCGATAGCCATCGCCTCCGGTTTCCACTTCTCAATCCACCCGCCCACCTCCTCTCCTAAGAGCAAGAGCCGATCATGAAAAGGGAGCTTGGTGGAAGTTTTAAAACAATGAGAATCAAGCATCTTGTCTATTCCATGCGCCTCCCCGCCCACACTTCTCTCCAACACCGCAATCCCCATGCGCTCATATCCCGGATCAATGGCGAGGATTTTCATGAGAGTAGTATAACAAGTAAACAAAAAACCCGCACAAGGCGGGCAAAATCTTTTTGGGGTAAATTCGGATTCTTACTCCGATCAGCCCAAGTGTACTACTTCTTGCTTTTCCTCTTCTTTTCATGGTACTCATTTTTCAATGAGAGTAAAAGCCTCAAAAAGTGTCGTAAAGCACCCCCTATTCCCCGCTTGTGTACACTTCCTGCACAGCATCGTTCTCGTCCAGTTCTTCTAATATTTTTTCGAGCAAGGTTTCGTCTTCGGGAGAAAGTTTTACTGTGGTTTTTGCGACCCAGTTTTTGCCACTCTCTTCCTCCTTTTTTTCGAAATTCCACAGTGCTGCGCCTTGGCCGGCGAGAGTGAAGCCGCGCTTGGAAAAAATATGCTTAATTTCTTGCGACGTTCTGTTTTTATTATCCGTAAGCCCCTCGATAACAATAGCGCACCCACCGGGACCGTAAGCTTCATAGAGCACTTCTTCCATATTTTCCACATCGCCTCCAGCGCCTTTCTTCACAGCACGTTCTATGTTGTCACTGGGCATATTAATTTCTTTTGCTCTTTCTATCACAGCCCGAAGCGAAGGCGACTTCGCGTCACCCCCAACCTTCTTTGATTCAAGCGCAATAAGCCGCGAGAGCTTGCCGAAGACCTGCGCCTTCTTCGCATCGCTCGCGCCCTTCTTGTGCTTTATTTGCGTCCACTTATTATGGCCAGACATATCCCAATAGTATTCAAAAATACGGCTTTAGTAAAATAAAAATTCACATAAAACATAAATGTCAAGTACCCATATGGTCCTTATTTTGCTACAATATTTGCATGGTTATCACGTATTATGGCCTTGAGTTTTTCAAGGTCCAGTTGGGGGATTTGGTTATCGGGATGAATCCCACAGGGAAGACGAGATTCGGCGCGGACGTCTCGCTTGTTTCTATGCCGCATGAGAATTTCTCGGCGGTGGAGAATTTGAAACACGGCGCGAAAACTCCATTTGTGATCGACGGTCCGGGAGAATACGAGGTGAACGGCGTTTCCGTACGCGGTTTCGGCGTGAAGACGCGCTACGACGGGGAGGATCTGTGGAACACGATTTATCTCCTCACGCTGGAAGATATGAAGCTCTGTTTCTTGGGCGCGCTTGGAAAGAAGGAGTTGCCGGCCGAGGCGAAAGAACACATGGAAGACGTACACATTGTGTTTACCCCTATCGGCGGCGTGCTTGGTCCCGAAGAAGCGTATAAGCTTAGCGTCGAGCTTGGGGCGAAAATTATAATCCCCATGCATTACGACGGCCCATCTGGGGAAAAAAATCTCAAAATATTTTTGAAAGAAGGCGGGATGGAGAAGAATGGCGTGCCCCTCGACAAGCTTGTTATTAAGAAAAAAGACGCGGAGGCGAAAGAGGGGGAGATAGTAGTATTGAGTGCACAATAAAATTTTATGTGGCAAACCATAGACAGTCTTAGGAGGCAGCAAAATAGTGTTAAACAAAGCGTCGCTTTCTTTACAGCCCTTTCTATAACGGGATTTATTGTAGTTTCCTGGTTTGTGTTTTATAACCCCGGCGTTGATCCAGAAATGAAGAAAGACGCAAATGACCTCATCTCGCCCATTGCCGCCCTCAAACAAAGCGTGTCTGCTGGAGTAAGCGAATTGGGGGACAATTTTATTGAAGCGAAAAAGATAACCGAAACCATCGCGGCCATGAGCCTGTCAACAACGAGTACAAGTACACCAACTTCAACGACAAAAGAGCCGGAAAATATTTCTACGACCACAGAAGAAATTTAATTTATGAAAAAAGAAAAAAACACAAAAAAAGAAAATACTCCCGAACAACATTCTCGCACGGGAGGGAATGTTGTTCCTGTGAGCATTACGGCTGAGATGCGCGAGTCGTATTTGGATTACGCGATGTCTGTTATTACGGACCGGGCGTTGCCGGATGTGCGCGACGGGTTGAAGCCCGTGCATCGGCGCATTCTTTTTGCCATGCACGAAATGGGCCTCACGGCGAGTGCGAAATTCAGGAAGAGCGCGGCGGTTGTTGGAGACGTGCTGGGGAAATACCACCCGCACGGCGATGTCGCGGTGTACGACTCAATGGTCAAGATGGCGCAGGATTTCTCATTCCGCTATCCGCTTATCATCGGGCAGGGAAATTTCGGCTCGGTTGACGGAGACTCGCCGGCGGCGATGCGCTACACGGAAGCGAAAATGTCGCGTATCTCCGCGGAGCTCTTGCGCGACCTCGAGAAAGAAACCATTGATTTCCTCCCCAATTACGACGGCACACGCAAAGAGCCACAAGTGCTTCCCGCCGCGGTTCCGGGGGTACTCTTGAACGGCACGCTCGGCATTGCGGTTGGCATGGCAACCAACATCGCCCCGCACAATCTCCGCGAAGTGGTAGACGCGACGGTGCACTTGATAGATAACAAGAGCGCGACAAACGAAGATTTACTCAGATTTGTCAAAGGCCCCGACTTTCCAACGGGCGCCGTAATGTACGGCGAGAAAGATATTCACCATGCGTACGCGTCGGGCAGGGGCGGTATCTTGGTGCGCGGCGAGGCGGAGATCGTTGAACCCCAAAAAGCCGGGTCAGCCGGAACGCAGATCATTATCACCTCGCTTCCATATCGTGTGAACAAGGCGGATCTTGTGGAGAACATAGCGGGCCTGGTCCGCGAAAAGAAAATAGATGGGATCAGGGGTTTGCGCGACGAGAGCACGAAAGACATTCGTGTTGCCATAGACGTGAAGCAAGGAGCCGAGCCGAGGAAAATTTTAAACTATCTTTATAAGCACACCGCGCTTGAGAGTATTTTTCATGTAAATATGGTGGGGCTCGTGGATGGCGTGCCGCAGACGCTCTCACTAAAAACCATTCTCTCGGAATTTGTAACTCACAGAGAAATTGTTGTGCGCCGCCGCACGGAATTTGATTTGCGGAAAGCGGAGGAGCGCGATCATATTCTGGTTGGCTTAAAGAAGGCGCTTAACCATATAGATGAAATAATTAAGCTTATTAAGAAGTCCAAGGATGCATCAACCGCTCATGCGAACTTGATGAAAGAATTTAAATTTTCCGACAAACAGGCGACCGCGATTCTCGAAATGCGCCTCCAGAAGCTTGCGGGTCTTGAGCGGCAAAAGGTTGAAGACGAACTCAAGGAAGTGCAGGCGTTCATCGGGGAACTCAAAGACTTGCTCGCAAGCTCGAAAAAGATTCTCTCTGTTATCAAAAAAGAACTTATCGAAATCGCAGAGAAATACGGCGACGAGAGGCGAACGCGGCTGACGAAGGGCAGCCCCAAGGAGATCAGCGACGAAGACCTGGTGGCAGAGGAGGAAAGTATTCTGGTGTTTACCAAAGGCGGCTATGTAAAGCGCACAAACCCGGAAGAATACCGCCGACAGAAGCGAGGAGGTGTAGGTGTTATGGATCTCGATACCAAAGAGGAGGATTTCATCACTCATTTTCTCACAACCTCTACACTCTCTGATTTGTTGTTTTTCACAGATAAAGGGAAAGCATATCAGATGAAGATGTACGAAATTCCCGAAGGCCGCCGCGCAACGCGAGGGAAATCCATTATGAATTATCTCCCGCTTTCGCAAAGCGAGAATGTGAACGCAATTCTTGCGCTTCCCAAGTCGCTCAAGAACACACCACTTTCTATTTTAATGGTAACCAAACAAGGAATCGCGAAAAAAGTTAGCGCAGAAAGTTTCAAAGATGTGCGCCGAAGCGGATTGATCGCAATCAAGCTCGACCAAGGAGACGAACTTCTCTCAGTGCTCTTTACGGAGAAGGGCGATGATGCGATGCTCGTGACCGCTCTCGGCCAGAGTGTGCGATTCAAAGAGAGCGACATCCGTGAAATGGGCCGCGCGGCGTACGGTGTGAAAGCGATTACGCTGAAAAAAAAGGACACACTTGTGTGTGCAGACACCGTGAAGAAATCAGCCGAGAAACCCACCATTTTAGTAATGAGCGAGAACGGCTATGGCAAGCAGACGCTTCTCTTGCAGTACAAGGTGCAGAAGCGTGGCGGGTCGGGGATTAAGACCATGAAAGTGACAAAGAAGACGGGCAAGCTCATGGCGGCAAAGATCCTTGCGGGCGAAGAGGAAGAGCTCATCTCTATCTCTCGCCACTCACAGGTTATTAGGATTGATATTAAAGAGATTCCAACACTGGGCCGCCAGACCCAGGGCGTGCGCATCATGAAGCTCCGTGAAGGCGACGGTGTCGCGAGCCTCGTGTGTCTGTAGGTCTTGCTTGTGTATAACCGCTATTTTTTAGAAAAGCGTCGCGGGGTATAATAGAGGCATGTTTCTCAAACCCGAGGAGAGTGTTGATAGTTTTGGACTGCGCGAGGGGGATATTGTGGCGGACTTCGGCGCGGGAATGGGGGCGTACGCGTATTTGGCGGCGAAACGAGTGGGGGAAACCGGGAAAGTATTTGCGGTGGACGTGCAGAAAGAATTGCTCGCATCAGTCAAAAACGGCGCGGCTTTGCAGGGATTGAAAAATATCGAAATAGTATGGGGAGATGTTGAAATTGTCGGCGGGTCCAAACTTAAGGACGGTCTCGCCGACGCGGTAATTTGTGCGAACGTGCTTTTTCAGGCGGAAGGCAAGGAGGGACTCGCGGCGGAAGTGAAAAGAGTGCTCAAAACGGGAGGGAGGGCGATCGTTATTGATTGGCGGGAAACTTTCGGCGGGATGGGGCCGGCCAAAGACCATGTAGTGCCGCGCGGCGAAGCGAAAAGAATTTTTGAAGGGGCCGGGCTTGCATTTTCTGAAGAAATACCCGCCGGGAAGTACCACTATGGATTAATATTTCGCGCTCCATAAATTTTTATGTTAAAAAACCTTGATCTTCAAACTGTCCTTCTTTTCTTCTTCGGCGTACTTTTGGTTATGGGGATATTTGTTTTCTCTGGGATTATACCTAGCCCGAAGAGCGCCAAAGAGAAGCAGATTGAGGGCGCGAAAGTAGTTGTTTGGGGCACTCTCCCGGAGAAATATTTTCAAGACAAAACCATCAAATTCATTAAAGAAAGCGTCGGAACGCGAAGCATCACATATATTGAAAGGTCCGCCGAGAGATTTGACGCGGATCTCATTGAGAAACTTGCCGCGGACGCCGGGCCAGACATCATTCTTCTCCCCGACTCGCTTATAGCCCGCTATGCCGAGAAGGTAAGTCCTCTCCCGTATGAATCTTATCCCGAGCGGCAGTTTCTTGAGAGCTTCGTTCAAGGAAGCGAAATCTATCTCCGTCCGGAAGGAATACTCGCATTGCCGTTTTCTATAGACCCAATGGTGATGTATTGGAATCGCAATATGTTTTCTGCCGCAAGTGTTGTTCGGCCGCCGGCGTATTGGGATGAGATGCTTACACTTACTCCGGTGCTTACTAAGCGCGACAATGCGAACAATATTATAAAAAGCGCTGTTGCGTTTGGGGAGTATGCGAATGTAACACATGCGAAAGAAATTCTCTCCACGCTCATCCTTCAGACGGGCAACCCGGTGACGCGCTATGATGAGAAAAAGCGAGACATCGTTTCAACCCTCACCAGCGATATGGAGTCCACGTTTTCGCCCGCAGCGGATGTTTTCAGTTTCTATACCGACTTCGCCGATCCGCTGAAGACGGTCTATTCGTGGAATCGTTCTCTTGCTCCGGCAAAGGACGCTTTTCTCGCTCAGGATTTGGCCATATATTTTGGATTCGCGAGCGAGGCGGAAGAACTGCAAGAGAAAAATCCAAATTTGGATTTTGGCACAGCCCCTATTCCGCAAATACGCGACTATCCATTTCGTGCGACATTTGCCCGCATGACAGCTGTGGCGGTTATGAAGACGTCCGCCCAAAAGACTGCTGCGCACCGCATAGCCCTCGTTCTCTCAAGCGCCTTCATGGCGGACATGTTCAGTAAAGAAAGCGGACTGCCGCCCGTACGGCGCGATCTTTTGGGGAAAAGGCCAGCAACAGCAAAAGAGAGTGTTTTCTACGACTCCGCCATAATAGGAAAGTCGTGGCTGGATCCAAACCCAACAAAAAGCAAAGAAATTTTTCAATCCGCCATAGAATCAATTCTTGCGCGAACGCTGGAGCCAAAAGGCGCCGTATCAAAAATGGCGGCCCAGCTCTCTCTTATAGACGGGAAATAAAGAGCAAGCGGACTATAAAAACAAAACATACACATGAAAAAATTACCAGTCGTCCTCCCCGTCATTCTTCTCATAGCAGTCGTTGTGCCGGTATTTTTAGCCGGGGCGGAGACAGAGAAGCTTCCCACACCGACGCCAGGGATTACTTCATGGTACGACTTTGTTCGCGCGGTGCTTTCTATTATCGTCCGAATTGGTATACCTGTTGCGGCGCTTTTCCTTATCTATTCCGGCTTCCTTTTTCTCACAGCACAGGGCGACACCGCACAGCTTCAAAAAGCCAAAACTTCTTTTGTGTGGGCGGTCATTGGCACCGCAGTGCTCCTTGGCGCCTGGGCGCTTGCGGAAGCTATCAGCGGCACAGTCGGCACAATTAGGAGCGGCGGGTAGGAATATAAAAACATGGATATTTACGATATATTTGATATTATCATAAACATTTTGCTTCAGTTGGTGAACATTGCCTTCATGTTGATATTTATTGCATTCTTTTGGGGCTTGGGTATTTTTGTGAAGAATACGGGCGACGAAAAAACACTGGAAGAAGGGAAAAAGTGGATGCTGTGGGCCATTATCGCGCTTTTCATCACCACTACCATTTGGGGAACCCTCGGCTTTCTTCAAAAAAGCTCGGGTATTCCATCGGTAATAATTCCGCCACTATGACATTCACACCCCTTCTATACATGTTTTTTGCCGCACTATTTTTTACTCCCGCACGTGTACTTGCCGCGCCGAAAACCTTTGCCGGCCTCTTGCAAGTATTAATAGACATCATGGGTTACATCCTCGTACTTCTCTATGTTGTCGCTCTTCTTGTGTTTGTCTACGGCATTGCGCAGTTTATTATGAACACCAGCGACGAGA
>CAZRNX010000038.1:0-7511 GCA_964601555.1 uncultured Candidatus Saccharibacteria bacterium
GTGGTAAACACACCCGTCCCCACTACTCGAAAGAGAAGTGGGGCGGTTTCTTTTTGATTGTTTTTGTGAGGAACACCACTATTGCAATCCAATTTGTTTCGTTGTATTGTGTCGTTAGTCTAAAGGAGGGCACTTCATATGAAGGCTTTAAATATTCTGGGTATTTCTCTGATTCTTTTCATTCTTGCGCCGCAGGATGCGAGCGCGTATAAATTCCCGAGAGACTTTCTCGAGTTCCATGACCACAAATATGACCACCATCATCACCATGGTCATGGGTATGACTACCGGCATCTAGAGCCATGGTATCTGCCATTTTACCCTCATTACTCTCCGCCTGTTTATGTTCCACATTGCTGGACCGAGAATCGATGGCAGAGAATTTGCGATTATCGCGGATGGTGCTGGGACGACTATGTCCCAATAGAGATATGCCGTTGACGCATAGTCTTACCTCGCTTGCAACGTATCGCAAGCGGGGATTTTTTGATCTTCTCGCTACTAGCCCTATCTTTGCCGATCGGAAAAAATAGGGCTAATTGGAATTTTTCGCTATTTTTTGAAAATTTTGAGAATGTGCTATTTTGAAGTTATGCATGTGAGAAAAGTTTCTGGAAAGAGCGATAAGAGAAACATCCGCTGTATTATCGGTATTGACGAAGCGGGGCGGGGGCCGATCGCCGGGCCTCTCGCGGTGGGGGGAGTTATGATGATGACCACCCCCTCCCAACCTCCCCCCCTAAAGAGGTGGAGGGGCTACCTCTTGCCATATTTTTTCAAAAATATTCGTGATTCAAAACAACTCTCCCCCAAACTTCGCGATGCATGGTTCAAAAAGTTGCGAGATGAAAAGAAGAAAGGGGTATGCAATTATTCCATCTCTTTTATTTCACACACTGTCATTGATAAACATGGGATTTCGTATGCTTTGCGAATCGGCGTTGCGCGAGTACTTGCAAAACTTGGAGCCATGCCGGAAGAGACGTTCGTGCTTCTGGACGGTTCGCTTCGTGCACCAAAAGAATTTTTACATCAGGAGACTATTGTGAGGGGCGATGAGAAAATTCCAATCATCTCTCTCGCTTCTATTGCCGCCAAAGTATCGCGCGACAGACTCATGATGCGACATGTAAAGAAATTTCCACAGTACAATTTTCAGAAACACAAAGGGTATGGTACACAGGAACATTACGCCGCTATCGCAAAATATGGCATGTCAGAAATCCACAGGAAAGCTTTTTGTAAATGATGACAAAAACTTTCTTTCTGCTATTATAAACAGTGGAGTGAGATTTCCAAGAACTTCTGATGGTAAACGGGTAAACAGAATGAAGAAAGGAGGTTATGAGTGAAAAATAAAAACACGCAAACATCCGGCGATGATAAGAGAGAAGTATACAGGAGGAAGAACAAGAGGATTAAAGAGATCGAAATAAACTATACAATTAAAGGGAGGACGTTTTTTATTAATGGCGCCACGTCGACGCTGGCCCATCTTGAAAAAGACTTACTGGCAAACTGTGCGCAGCTTATCCAGCACCACGAATTAAAGGAAACAAAGCTTACTATCATTGCGACGACAGACGAAACAATCCGTGACGTCCAGGATATGATAGACTCGTTTTGAGGATATAACCCTGAGCAGGAGTTCTAGTATCCGCTCAGGGTTGCTTTTTTTATGGCCATATATTATTATGCCGTGAATGGTAACGATTCGACAGCTTGTGCGCCACCCGAGGAAGAAATCCGTGAAAAAGACACGGACCGTGGCTCTCGCGCGAGGATTCAATACCTTGAAGAACCACCCGAGATTCTACCCCGCGCCATTTAAGCGCGGAGTGTGCATTCGCGTCTCTACGACGACCCCGAAGAAGCCCAATTCGGCATTGCGTAAGGTCGCTCGCGTCAGGCTCACGAATGGCATGGAGGTCACGGCATATATTCCGGGCATCAAGCACAATCTTCAAGAGCACTCTGTAGTTGTGCTTCGCGGCGGACGCGTAAAGGATCTTACCGGCGTGCGGTACCATATCGTACGCGGGGTGCTGGACACCGTGGGAGTTGAGGGGAGAAAGCAGGGCAGATCGCTCTATGGTGCAAAAAAGCCGAAAGTGGGGGGCGCGAAAAAGTAAAAAATAAATTACCAAATACTTAAATTTCCAAGTCCTCGGAGTGCCCAGACGTTGAAAATTCAAGTATTTGGTAATTTATAAATAATAACAATCATGCGACGCAAAATTAAAACCAAAAAACCGCTCAAGGGAGACCTTCAATTCGACTCTGTTAAGGTGGCGAAATTTATTAATTACTTGATGATGAGCGGAGGCAAAGCGACTGCGCGGAAGGTGGTGTACGATGCGCTCAATGTTGTGAAAGAAAAAGGGCCGAAAGCAAATGCCGGCGATAACCCGCTTGAGATATTTGATCTCGCAATCAAGAATACGGGTCCGACGATGGAGGTGCGCTCGCGGCGAATCGGCGGCGCCAACTATCAAGTTCCACGCGAAGTGCGGCCTGAACGGCGTCTCGCACTTTCTATGCGATGGATCATCAGCGCCGCACGGGGCAAGAAGGGACAACCGATGAGAATGAGGCTTGCAGACGAGCTTATCGCGGCATCCAAAGGTGAAGGCGAGGCGGTTAAGAAGCGCGACAATACGCACAAAATGGCCGAAGCGAACAAGGCCTTCGCGCACTTCAGCTGGTAGGACTCCCCATTGCTTCTCTTGCGAGAGATTGATAGACTGACCGCAAAGATATTAAAAACGTAAAAACGCGGCCGCGGTTCTTAAAATTTTCACTTTAATTTCGGTAACAGTTTATTATGGGCTAGACCGTGAACTAATACTCTCTCATCGTGATCTGGGCGTTGATTTTTTTTATGAAATCCATGACGACGGAAACGACGATCAGGAGCGCTGTACCTCCCAAGGCAAGGGTCGCCATACCAGTAAGACCTTGCATAACAAACGGGAGCACAGCGATGAGTCCGAGAAAGATGGCCCCCACAAGTGTGACGCGCGTAACAATCTTGCCGATATGCTCCGCCGTGGTGCCGCCGGGACGAACGCCCGGAATGAACGCCCCATTCTTCTGCAAATTGCTCGCCACCGTGTCGGGCTCAAATGTGATGGCCGTGTAGAAGAACGTGAAGATGAAGACGAGCGCGAAGTAAGCGCTGCCGTACATCCAGGTCGTCTCGGAGAACGTCTTGAGCGCTCCCGCGATAGATTGAATCGCGGTATTGTTGATGGTTGCAAGAAATGTCGCGATAAGCTGCGGGAAGACGAGAATAGAGAGCGCGAAGATAATCGGAATGACGCCCGCTTGGTTCACGCGAATAGGGAGGTACGTGGAAATACCGCCATAGGTTTTCACCCCGCGCGTCTGTTTCGCATAGGTGATGGGGATAGGCCGCTCCGCTTCGGTCGCTGTTACAACCGCCGCGACGATCGCAACCGCCGCGACAAGGAATCCCAGGTAGAGCGGTATTTGCGAGGGGTCGTATGTTATGAGAAGTTGGCTCACGGTCGAGGGAACCCCGGCGACGATACCGGCGAAAATGATGAGCGAAGAGCCATTCCCGATGCCGAATTCCGAGATGAGCTCGCCGAGCCACATCACGAGAAGAGCGCCGGCAGAAACGATAATGACATTGATGATCGTCTCCGTAAGCGGAAGATCAGGAATAATGCCTTGGCGTTCAAGAAGTACGAGCAGTCCGTACCCTTGAAGCAATGCGAGAGGAACGGTGAGAAGTCGCGAGTACTGCGTGAATTTGCGACGACCGATCTCGCCTTCTTCATGGTACATCGCCTTGAGCTTCGGGAGAAGAACTGTCATAAGCTGCATGATAATGCTCGCGGTGATGTAAGGTCCCATACCGAGCATGACGATGGAGAGATTGGTGAGTCCCCCGCCGGAGAAAATATTCAAAAATCCAAGAAACGAAGACGAATCGGAAAGAAGCGCGCGAAGCCTTGTCGGATCCATGCCGGGCACGGGGATGACGGAAAGGAAGCGAAAGATTGCAAGCCCCCCAAGCACGAAAAAGATCCGGTTGCGCAATATCCGGTCATGAAAAATGAGTCGTAATTTTTCTAAAAATGTATCCATTCCGCGTTCCTGAAAAGTATGCAGAGTCTAGCAGTTTCGAGACAGAGAGTCAACGAATTTTCCTTTTTACCGCATGAAAGATTCAATCACCAAAATGACGATACCGAAGCCAACGCCGCTGACGATCCACTGAACTCTCCGAAGTTCGGCTTCCACAACTTCCAACCTCGTGTCTAATTTATGAATACCTTCTTTAACTTCATGTATGTCATCTTTCGTAGTCAGTGTTCCATCTCCTATGCGCAAAAATCCCGATGCGATTTCGGCCGCCTATGTTGTCTTCTCTGTGCTGGCTCCTGTCTCGAGAAAGGCCTCATAAAATTCTTTGACCATAGTGCTCATAAGTTTATGGTAGCATATTTGGCTATTTTTGCAAAAAATCTAGCTTCTGCTGCTTCAAAAAACTACTGCACGGTTCCTCCCGCTTTTTCTATGCTCGCCCTTGCTCCCGCGGAAATAGTACAACCGGAAACAATGAGCTTCTTGGTGACGACAACATTTCCAATAATTTTGATCGGTGGGATTTTGCCGGAAATGCGGCGCACTATACCCTTCTTTACGAGCGTTTCTGGAGTGACATTCTCGTTGTTCTCAAAATATCTTTCAATGGCGACAAGCATGGCTTCGCTTGACCGCGGGCGGTTCGTGAATACTGTGTCCGCGCGGTTCTTGCCGTAGCCGCGGCGCTTGGGGAGCTTCTTAATAATATCACGAAGTTCCGGACGCATCTTGTGCCCCGCGCGAGCCTTCTGCCCCTTTGTACCCCTCCCGGCAGTTTTGCCGCGCGTAGTGCCTCTCCCGATTTGGCGGGACTTCTTGTTGGGGTTACTTCGTTTGAGAGTGTTGAGCTGCATGATATAATTTTTATTCTATTGGCTGAACTACTTCTTGCACCTCCACCTCTTTGGAACTTGCCTGCTCGGTAGGCAGGGGAGGGGTCGGGAGGAGGTCAGTGACTTCGCCTTCATGGATTCCCGCTTCTGTGGGAATGATGACATCTTCGACGGCTGGAGCGACCACCGCCTTCCTTCTTGCCGGTCGGAGCTTCTGAAGCGCTTTTACGGCCGCGCGAGCGTTGTTGAGAGGATTCTTCGTACGTGAGAGAAGCTTGGTTGTCACATCCGTCGCTCCCAGAAGTTCAAGGACGGTACGAACGGAGGACCCGGCAACAAGCCCTCTCCCGGGGGCCGGCATCATAAGCACCCGAGCACTTGCATATTTCGCGGAAGTCTCGTGCGGAATGGACATTGAGTCTGTCAGTTGAACCGTAACGAGATTCTTCCTCGCATTCACAAATGCTTTCTCAATCGCAAGCGACGTATCGCTCGCCTTGCCTGTTCCTACGCCGACTTTCCCTTTCCGACTGCCGGCCACAAGCGCCACAGCAAAGGAGAATCGCCGGCCGCCGGAAACAACGCGTGTTACACGCCGGACATTAAGGAGTTTCTGGTCATATTCCGGCTTGTATCTGTCGCCGCCGCCCCGTGGTCCCCCCTTCTTTCCTCCGCTCCCTCCACGCCCGCCGCCACGGCCTCCTCCGGAACCGCCTCGTGAGCCGCCCTTCCTCGGACCGCCTGCTCGTGCGGGAAAGCTGCCGGAAGCTGCGGTTCCGCTTGTGGGCACTTTATTGTTGTGATTTGGCTTATCCATTTATGCTATTTACTGCTTACTCTTTGTTTTTTGTTAAAATTCAAGTCCTCCTTCCCGCGCGCCTTCCGCGAGAGCCTTTACGCGTCCGGCATAAAGGAATCCGCCTCTGTCAAATACAACCTTGGTAATTTGTTTTTCCTTGGCAAGATTCGCAACCGCCTCGCCGACGGCTTTCGCGCGGTTAAGCTTCTTTGCCGCACTTCTCTTTCCCGCTTTCTTCTCTTTCGTACCCCCGCTCTTCACGACCTTACCTTCCAAAACCTTGTCTGTTGCGGAGACAAGTGTTGCTCCCGTATCATCGTCAATAATCTGCGCGTATATAAACTTATTGGAACGATACACCGAAAGACGCGGCCGCGAAAAAGTGCCCGAAACTCTCGCCCTGATTCGCGAATGACGCCTATTTCTTTGTTTTTCTTTTACCGTTCGCATATTTTTACGCTGATTTCTTTCCCTGTTTCCTTCTGATCACCTCACCTTCGTATCGAATGCCCTTGCCCTTATACGGCTCCGGCTTCTTCTTCGCGCGAATGAATGACGCAAATGCCCCCACCGCCTCTTTATCAATTCCCGACACAGAGATAACATTCTTCTCCACCGTCACCTTAAGCCCTGCCGGAATCTTGATCGGCACCTGGTGCGAGTAGCCGATGTTAAGCGTAATGATATCGCCGGCCACGGCCGCTTTGTACCCTACGCCCTCAATGATTATTTTCTTCTCATACGGCGTATGTACTCCCGCAAGCATATTCTTAATATGCGATGCGTATGTACCCCAGAGCACCCTTGTAAAAAGTTCTTCATTTGCGGGCGTGAGAAGAATCTCGCTTCCTTCTACCGCAATCTTGATACGCGGCTCAAACGCACGAGAAAGTTCGCCAAGCGGTCCCTTCACGCGAAGCACGCGGCCGTCTTTCACGACTTCTGTCTTCGCAGGAACGGGAATAGGTTGTTTTGCAATTCTTGACATGATGATACATTACCATACTTGAAATAAGGCCTCGCCGCCGACTTTTTCTTTTTTCGCATCCCCGCCGGCCATAATGCCCTTCGGTGTTGAAAGCACCAGAATGCCGTAACCATGCCGGACCGTGCGAATATCTTTCACGGCATAATACATTCTCTTCCCCGGATTTGAGAGATGCCGTACATCGGAAATTTTCGGCCGTCCATCCGTATGATATGCCAGTCCCACTTCAAGTCCCTTCACGACTTTCTTTCCTTTCTTGATTGCGCTTTTTACGAATCCTTTTTCCGCAAGCACTTTCGCCACGGCAAAACGTAGCTTGGAATACGGAAGAGTGATCGCCTCTTTCTCGCCTGTCCCCGCAATCTTAATGCGGTTCATCATATCTCCTATAGGATTTGTAATTGGAACCATAAATCTGGTAGCTAGTCACTGGTTAAAAATTAATGTTTTACCACGAAGACTTTCTTACACCCGGGATTTTGCCTTCGTTGGCAAGCTCGCGGAAACAAATGCGGCAGAGACCGAAGTCCCGAATATAGCCTCGCTTCCTTCCGCAGGCGAAACAGCGCCGAACGATTCGAGTTGAAAATTTGGGCGTTTTGGCCGCCCGGGCTTTTACGGATGTTTTCGCCATATAAAAAATAAGCTCTCTACAGTTGAGCGTGTTCACATACTAGCAGGAAAGGAGGAGAAATGTCAATAAAATAGGGGTGAGGGGGGGGAGTGACAGATAGTCAGACATCTGATTAACTTAACCCTAGATACTAAGGGCTCT
>CAZRNX010000039.1:0-7478 GCA_964601555.1 uncultured Candidatus Saccharibacteria bacterium
CAGATCTGTGCGAACTCATAAAGCTTATAGCAGATAATGCGAGTTTACGGCATTGCCGCGTGTAAACTTTGGGCAACATATTTGTTCTTTTGTGAATCCTCGAATCCCCGCCCCGCAATGGACTGCGCGGCGGGGATTTTATTATTGCCCATCCGCTCATCTTGCGTGATAATGGAAGTCATGAGAAAAACATTCGGTCTTACAAAAGAAGAACTGAAGATTCTTAAGTTGATTTCCACTCCCGCAAAGATTCAGGGCTTCCTTGATGCGCTTCCGATAAATTACGAGAAAGACGGAGAAACGATTATGTCGCCAAGAAGAGTACTCCGCGAACGGAAAGCGCATTGCCTTGAAGGCGCGCTTCTCGCCGCGGCGGCACTCTGGGTGAACGGCGAAGAGCCGCTGGTTATCAACCTTGATCCGAACCGCATGGATGTCGGGCATGTCATCACGATTTACAAACGGCGCGGACATTTTGGAGCATTCAGTAAGACCAACCACGCGACAATTCGATCCCGAGACCCGGTCTATAAGACTCCCCGCGAACTCGTTATGTCGTACTTTCACGAATATTTTGAAAATACCGGCGGGACGAAAACTCTTCGTCTCTATTCGCGCCCGTTCAATCTGAAACAGCTCGGCACCGGCTGGCTTACTGACGAAAATGATTTGCAGTACGTGAGCGATGCCCTTGATGAAATAGAGCACTACTCATGTATCCCTCGCGGCAATGAACGCCTCATCACTCGCGCACATCCTCTCGAGCGCAAAGCGGGGAGCATCATCGAGTGGTACGAGGACGATCCGAGAACATAAATTGTGTATATTAAATGAGACGACCTTTACAATCGTAATATTATATTTTTGATCTTTTTTCCCGATGATACTTAATTGCGAATCTGTGCGCCTCGGAGTTCGCAAGTAAGATTTCTTTTTCATGCGTACGCCGCAGTTTCGCATCGCCTAAGATTTCACGCGGCTTGTGGTGCTCATCTTTGACAACTCCAACTATTGCAATTTCAATACCCGCTTCTTTTAGCACTTTCTCTGCGACATTCACCTGCGCTTTTCCGCCATCTACTACTATCAGTCTTGGATAGCTCCATTCGGGATGGGAAAATCTTCGCGTAAGAATTTCTCTCAAAGCTCTGGTATCGTCACTGCCGGCAAAACTCTTTATTTTAAATTTTCTATATTCGCTTTTACTTGCTTCTCCGCCTTCTACCACAACCATAACTCCCACTACATTTGTGCCGGAAATATGCGCGATGTCATATGCTTCTACCCGAAACCCGAGATTTATCTGCTCCCCTGCCCGATGGGAGCTCTCCGAAGGGGTGAGGGGAGGGAGCTTTATTAACGCAACATCCTGAATGTGTTGCAGTGCAAAAATCTGCCTCTTCAACACATCGGCTTTCTCAAACTCTAACTTCTTCGCATGCGCGTGCATTTCTCGCTTCAGCTTCCGCACCAACATCTTTTTCTCCCCTTCAAAAAATAATTTTATATTGCGAATAGTTTTGGCATACTCTTGCCTTGTCATCACGCCTAAACACACGCCGGGACAGAGACCAATTTGCGCGTTGAAGCAAGGCTTGCCTTGGTTAGGGGTGCATTTATCCCTGTATGGGAAAATCTGCCGAATAATCCTCATCGCTTCCCTCAACTGCATGCCATAAGGAAATGGACCAAAAGAATAGCGTATCTGAAGCGGCTTGGGTGACTTGAATGCCGAGTCGGCGTCGGAGGCTGGAGGCGGGTAAAGACGCGAGGCAGGCAAGTTACCCAAGCTGCTCTTTCGCACAACAAGCACGCGAGGGAATTCTTCTTTTGTTACCGCCACCAGATTATGTGTCTTATCATCTTTGAGATCAGTATTGTACTTCGGCTGGTGCTTCTTGATAAGCTCGGCTTCCAGAAGCAATGCCTCTAGTACAGAGTCTGTTTTTACAAAATCCACGCTCTTCGCTTGCTCGAGCATCTGCACTATCTTTGGCCCTCGTGTCACAGCCAGATCTTCACGAAAATAGCTCTTCACCCGCGAACGAAGCGAAGTCGCCTTGCCGATATAGAGCACCGCGCCCTTCCCGTCCTTAAAGAAATAGACCCCGGGCGAATCGGGAAGTTTTTTGAGATTTTTTGAAATAGTTGACATTTATATTTTATTACATAAACTTCAAATGGGTACCCATACCTTCATGGGCGAGCGACGAGAGAGAAAGATCATGTGGGTCATTAAATCACAGCATACTTGGATGAAGGCACATGCTACAAGAGGTGAGGATAAGACATGGCGATGCAACGAAACTGGCAAAGAGCTCATTATTGAAACAACAGGACGTTCAATTTGGGCAGAAGGCTTACCTGGTGGATACGGAGAAGTAAGACCAGTTGCCCATATCTATTGTCCGGCGTGTGAGCCAAACTTCAAGCTGCCGAACTACGGTAAACCAATAGACGAAAGCGAGTTAATTAATCGCTGACAACGATCAGGTCCTCGCATGGCATTCGCCCCGCCATCTGGCGGGGTTTTTCTATTTTCTAAGAGCTTTCTTGAGATACTTCCCCGTATACGACTTTGGATTATTCGCAATAGCTTCCGGTGTGCCCTTGGCGACGAGGTGGCCGCCGGCTTGGCCACCTTCGGGACCGATGTCTAGAATATAGTCTGCGCTTTTCACTATGTCCATGTTGTGTTCAATAAGCACGACCGTGTTGCCTTTGTCAACAAGCTTCTGGAGAATTTCGATAAGCTTTTTTACATCTTCATAATGCAGGCCGACTGTGGGCTCATCAAGAAGATAGATAGTTTTTTGAATATGCGGCCGGTAGAGTTCTGATGATATCTTCACCCTCTGCGCTTCGCCTCCCGAAAGCGTTGTAGCGCTCTGGCCCAATTCCAAATATCCCAGACCGACTTCATCGAGCGTGCGCAAGCGATCAGCGATCGCAGGAATATCTTGCCAAAACTTGAGCGATTCTTCTATCGTCATTCGCAATACTTCATAAATATTTTTCTTCTTGTATTTCACTTCAAGCGTCTCTTTCTCAAAACGCTTTCCCCCGCATACATCGCAAGTAACATACACCGTCGGAAGGAAATGCATCTCCACCGCGATCTCGCCGTTCCCTTGGCACGCCTCGCACCGCCCGCCCTTCACATTGAATGAGAACCGCGATGGTTTCCATCCCCTACGGCGCGCTTCACTTGTCTCGGCGAACATTTCTCTGACGAATGTAAATGCACCGGTATATGTCGCTGGATTGGATCTCGGAGTTCTACCGATCGGCGACTGGTCTATCAAGATAGAGCGTCCGAGAAATTCCGTGCCGGAGAAAGACGCACAATTATATACCTCATTCGAACGATAGCGCCGTTCGAATCTTGCCTGCAAATTCTTATATAATATTTCGTAGAGAAAAGAAGATTTACCAGATCCGCTCACTCCTGTAATTACGACGAAACGCCCCAGTGGAATGTCAGCATCCAGATTTTTAATATTAAAAACTTTCCCGCCGCGAATCTTCAAGAATCCCTTCTCTTTGTCGCGCCGCGTCTCGGGAGTTTCTATCTTCTTCTCGCCACGAAGATATGCGAGAGTGACCGATCCGGAAATGTTCTTTTTTGACGTGAGCAGATCTTCCAGATAATCCGCGACAATAATTTCCCCGCCGTGCGTGCCTGCACCCGGGCCGATGTCTACGAGATAGTCGGAAGAATAAATAGTGTCCTCGTCATGCTCCACGATAATAATTGTGTTCCCCATATCGCGAAGGCCATGGAGTGTCTTGATCAAACGATCATTGTCCCGCGAATGTAAGCCGATAGTCGGTTCATCAAGCACGTAGAGCGTGCCAACAAGACGCGAACCCAGTTGCGACGCGAGCCGAATGCGCTGTGCTTCGCCGCCGGAGAGCGTGTGTGCGCGGCGGTCAAGGGTGATGTACTCAATGCCCACATCTATCATGAATTTCAACCTGTCCATTATTTCTTTATTTACAACATCAGATATTTTTTTCTCTTTCGGAGTGAGTTTGAGATTTTCAAAAAATGCATGCGCATCGCCGATAGACATGCGAGAAATATCCACGATGTTTTTACGCTCTGATTCTTTTCCGCCAATAAATACATGCAAAGATTCAGCCCGAAGTCGCGCGCCCTTGCACACAGGACAGAGCTCATCGCCAAAGAAATGCCGCGTACCCAAGCCATTACACTCCGGACACGCGCCGTAGGGAGAATTGAAAGAGAAAAGTCGCGGTTCAACTTCCGGGTATGCGAAACCGTCATTCGGGCATGAAAACTTTGCAGAAAGCAGGGTCTCTTCTTCCGCAATTTTCACAACTACCAACCCCTCGCTCTCTATTACTGCCTTCTCTATCGCTTCCGCTAATCGTTCTCTCGCATCTTTTTGATTATCCGTAAATTCATGTACCGAAAGCTCATCAACAAGAAGCTCAAGATTGTGCTTTTTGTTTTTATCCAAAAGTATCTGCTCGCGGAGCTTCTTCACAACCCCATCCACGCGTGCTTTCTGGTATCCTTTACCGAGCGCATCATAAAGAAGCTGATAATACTCACCCTTCCTCCCACGCACTACGGGCGCATACACTTCTATTTTGGCTGAACTTACAGTAACCCCCATGACCTTCTTCGCTATTTCAACGCGTCCCGCCTTCGGCGCGACAGGGTTTGCGCCGCGGCCTGCCGCGGCGGGTTCGTAGCTTAGTTTTATTTTGTTTATTTTCTCCAGAGCAAATTCTAGTATTTCCTCGTTAGAAAGCTTCTTGATTTCCTCGCCGCAGACGAGACAGTGTGGCCGGCCTATTCTCGCAAATAGGACGCGCAAATAGTCGTAAATCTCCGTAATAGTTGCTACAGTAGAACGCGGATTATTAGAGCGGCTCTTCTGGTCGATTGATATCGCCGGCGAGAGACCCGAAATCTCATCCACGTCCGGCTTCTGCATCTGCCTAATGAACTGCCTCGCGTAAGAAGAGAGTGACTCCACATATCGCCTCTGCCCCTCGGCAAAAATAGTATCAAAGGCAAGCGAGCTCTTCCCAGATCCCGAGAGTCCCGTTATCGCTATCATGCGCTCCCTTGGCATCTCCACGGTAATATTCTTCAGATTGTGCGTCCTCGCCCCCCGCACGACTATCTTGTCTTGCTTGCTCGCCGAGGAAGGGTGGTGTGGTTTTTTATCTTTCATTCTCCGCTATTCTACCCTCTCTTTGGTTTTCAAACAAAGTAACTTTCCACACCCCGCGCCACAATCCGTAATATACTGTCAACATGTCCCTCTCGAAGAACGAGATACAAGAACGGCTCGTACGGCTTCGAAATCTTGATGGGTTTTGTAATTCAAAGTGAGATAGTATCCGTCTGTCCAGAACTCTCCTCCCCGCAGGGATATTTTCACTTCGGGGAGTTGTTCCCGTAGCAAGCTACGGAGTATTTAGAATCAAAAGAAGCGGACTCGCGAGGAAAATGGAAGAGTAGGTACCCGCGATGATGCCGACAAGAAGGATGAGTGAGAACGTGAAGATGGAAGACGGACCCAGAAGGAGAAGCCCGACCAAGACGAGTACGACGGTAAGCGAAGTGTTGATGGAGCGCATGAACGTTTGCTCAAGGGACTTCCCGACCGTCTCGTGGAATGTTTTGAAATTTTTGAGTTTAAGATTCTCGCGCACGCGGTCGAATACGACGATTGTGTCGTGGACAGAGAACCCCAATATTGTGAGAAGTGCAGTAACGAAGAGTACGTCAATTTCCGCGCCGTAATATTCCCCGAGAAGCGCAATGGCTCCGGCGGGAATGAGAACGTCATGGAGAAGAGCGACAAGCGTAATAATGCCGTACTGCCACGATGGAACCGGCTCGGAAACTTTGCGAAATGCGAATGTGATGAAGATGACAATGGCCAAAATGACGGCGACAATGGCGGCCCAGGCTTTGCGCTTGAGCTCGTCGCCCACGACGGGACCGACGGAATCAAAACGTTTCTCTGCCACACTCCACTTACCTTCAAGCGAGAGTGCGGAAAGGACCTTGGTGTGATTCTCGCCCGCAAGAAGCTTCGTCCGAATGATGTACCCTCTTTCTCCTGTCGGCTGTACAATCGCACCTTCGGTCTCCGAAGCTGCCGAAATCAGCGCTTTTTTTATTTCTTCAATACCCGGACGGAGACTGGTTGCTGGTTGCTGGTTGCTGGTTGCTGGTGAAGAAGAGTACTCTACTTCCAACAAGCTTCCGCCAGTGAAATCAACTCCGAAGTGCACGCCGAACGCAGCGATAAGAACAACAGATGCGATCATGAAAATGACAGAAATGCCTATGAAGAGATTTTTGTGGTTGACGATAAACATTGGACTGGTTATGAATTTATTCCGGAGCCGAACGCAAATTTCACGAATTTCTTCTCTCCTGTTACGCCAAGCGCAAGAAGAAACGTGCGCGTAACAGTGATGGCGGTAAACATGGAAACCAGGACGCCGATACCGAGCGTCAGCGCGAATCCTTGCACCATGGAAGTGCCGAACCAGAAAAGAATTATGGAACTTATAATGCTGGAGAGGTTGGAGTCGCGAATGGATGACCACGCCCGCGTGAATCCTTCATGTACCGCGTCGTACACGGTGCGTCCGCGCTTGAGCTCTTCTTTCATGCGTTCAAAGATGAGAATGTTTGCGTCTATCGCCATTCCAACGGAGAGTATGAAGCCCGCGATGCCGGCCGAGGTGAGAGTTATCGGAATGAATTTGAAAAGTGCAAGCATAAGGGCGATGTAGGCAGAAAGCGCAACACAGGCAAGAAGTCCGGGAAAGCGATACCAAATGAGGACGAAAATCATAACCACCGCAATGCCGATAAGCCCCGCGTGCATGATGGCTTTGTACGCTTCGTCGCCGAGACCGGCTCCGATAGTCTGCGCGGAGAGCAGCTCGATGGGTACCGGAAGCGCGCCGGCATTCAACCGTCCGACAAGTTCCTTTGCTTCATCTACTTTGAAGTCGCCCGTAATCTGCGCCTTGCCGCCGGAAATCGCTTCCCGTACAACCGGCGAAGAAATGGGTGCGCCATCAAGATAGATTGCGATCTGTTTGCCTACATTCTCTCCCGTCATTTTCTCAAACATTGCCGCGCCCTCGTCGTCAAAAACAAGCGATACGATAGGCGTACCGACAGTCGGATCGAATTCAAGCGATGCTTTGTCAAGATACCGCCCAGTAAGTTCAGTCGCGACAAAATACGGATCTTCAAATGCGAGCGGGTCAAGTATGATATTGCCTCCAGCCGTCTGAGCTTCTTGAAGTTTCTTTTGCGCTTCGAGAATCTTCTCCCGTTCGGCGTCAAGACGCGCAGTTTTGAATTCCAATACCGGCGTCTGGCCGATCATTTTTACCGCTTCTTCCGTGTCGGTAAGCCCGGGAAGTTCCACGATAAGACGCTCTTCGCTTCCGCCAGCCGCAAC